>NZ_JAUBQD010000046.1:0-61086 GCF_036701085.1 Microcoleus sp. Pol7_A1 | reverse complement strand
CAAGATGGCGATAATAACGGAAGTGCGATCGTTGATATTGGCGCTTATGAATTTAACCCTACAGTCACGCCGACTCCGACTCCGACGCCCACACCCGCGCCGACTCCAACTCCGACTGAGACTCCGACTCCGACGCCCACACCCGCACCGACTCCGACGCCCACACCCGCACCGACTCCAACGCCCACACCCGCACCGACTCCAACTCCCACACCCGCACCGACTCCGACGCCCACACCCGCACCGACTCCGACGCCCACACCCGCGCCGACTCCAACTCCGACACCGGAAACAGATGATTGCCTGCTGGATGACCTCAACGCCCCGCAACTCGACTCTGCCACCATTACTCCCAACCCCGTCCAACAAACTCTCAACGGGGGTAACGATGCCGATTTCATCATGAGCAGCAGCATCAACGAGTCGATTAACGGACTTGCCGGCAACGATACTCTCTACGGTATGGGTGGCAATGACAACATCCAAGGCGGTGCAGATAACGACTCGCTCTTCGGCAATGAAGGCAGCGATTTCATCCAAGGCGACGCTGGTAACGATACCATCTACGCTGGCAAAGATAATGACACTGTTGTTGGCGGAGATGGCGAAGACTTTTTGAGGGGAGATATCGCCAATGATACTGTTGCCGGCGGCGGTGGCAACGACACCATTTTTGGCGGTAAAGATGACGATATCTTGCTCGGTGAAGATGGCGACGACTACATTTTAGGCAACTTAGGAAATGACACAATTAATACTGGAGACGGCAACGATATTGCGTTTGGCAATGAAGGTGCAGACCTGATTTTTGGCTTATTGGGACATGACACGCTTTACGGTGGCAAAGAAAACGACAGTCTCGATGGCGGTGAGGGCAACGACTTGCTGTTAGGCGGCAATGAAAACGATGTGCTCTGTGGCGACATCGGTAACGATACCCTGTATGGAGGCAAAGGTAATGATATTCTCAGTGGTGGCAGCGGTTCCGATTTCCTTTCCGGGGATGTTGGGGACGATACATTGACGGGAGGTTCGGGAAATGATGTGTTTTTCCTCAGTCAAGGTTTGGGTAGCGACACCATTAATGATTTCCGCAAAGGAGAGGATTTAATTGGGTTAAACTCTGGTTTGAGTTTCAATCAACTCAGCATTACTTCGAGCAACAATCAGACTTTTATTACTGTGACGGACACCAATCAATTGTTGGCGAAGCTTAACGGTATTACGCCCGGTATTCTCACCGCTAGCAATTTCATTAGTTTGTAGTTATTATACCAAATCCAGGTTTGCTACTCCCTTTATCCGTCACCGATTGAAACCGCTACTACACAAACTCTCGTCCGAGCAGAAGGGGACTAAGAGATAAAGGGAGTATTTAAGCCTGATTGAGTATTATAGCAGAACCCAATACAAAGTATTTAATTGAGAAAAATATTCTCTAATATTCTGACTATCTCGACCACACATATTAATAATCAATTTTTACGAATAAAGCGGACTAGAGATTATTCCGTGTCAATGCGCGAACACAACAAGCGATCGCCCTTTTCCACTATCGCATTCGTCCGCAAATAATCGCGCACGCGATCGCAACCGCAACCCAACAAATTCAGATTCAACACTCGCTCCACATTCCACAGAATCAGCCTGTTATCCTCACTGACGGAAGCCACAAACTTTCCGTCAGAACTGTAGGCCAATCCCCTAATCGCCGCCGTGTGACCTCTAAGCGTTGTTAGTTGCGTACCGTCCAGTTTCCACAACTTCACCGTGTTGTCTACACTGCCAGAAGCAATAATTTGACCGTCAGGACTAAACGCCACTCCCCACACCGCTGCTGCGTGACCTACAAGCGTTCTCAATAACTTACCTTCAACAGTCCAAAGCTTAACGGTATTGTCTCCACTGCCAGAAGCGATGATATTACCTTGACGGTTGAAACCAACTCTCCAAACTGCCGCAGCGTGACCTCGAAAGGTTCTCACTAACGTACCGTCAAGCTGCCATAACTTCACAGTCCCGTCTCCTCCTGCGGAGGCAATTAACTGCGCGTCTGGGCTAAATGCTACGTGCCAAACAGGAGTATTATGTCCTCTCAGGGTATGCAGTAACGTTCCATTGCGCCGCCAAAGCTTGACCGTGTTATCTTGACTTGAAGAAGCGAGGATTTGACCGTCAGGACTAAACGCTACTCCAAAAAGCGCAGCTTTATGACCTGTTAAAGTTGCACTCGAATTGCCGTTTCGCTGCCACACATTCACCTTATGGTCGTCTCTGCCAGCAGCAATTAACTGGCGATCGCGAGTTATAGCAACCCCATAAATTGCTGCATTCTCTCCGGTGAAAGTCGCCAGCAATTTGCCTTGGCGACTCCAAAGTTTAGTTGTGCCGTCCTCGCTGCCCGTAGCAATTGTAGAGCTATCAGCACTGAGAGCGATCGCCCAAATTCCGGCTTTATGTCCAGTAATAGTTGTCTGCAATGGATTTTGACTTTCCCACAGTCTGACGGTGTTTTCTGCGCCTGCCGACGCAATAAAGCTGCCGTCAGGACTCCAATCAACTCCCCAAATTGCAGCGCTGTGACCTCTGAAGGTCGTCAATTCTGTTCCGTCAACGTTCCAAAGTTTTACAGTTTTATCCCGACTGGCAGAGGCGATGGTTTGACCGTCGGGACTAAACACAAGGGCAGATACCACAGCCGTATGACCTTCGAGCGTTCTCAGCAAAGTGCCGTCACGCTTCCAAAGTTTTACCGTTTTATCTCCACTTGCCGACGCAATTGTTTCACCGTCGGGACTAAACGCCACTGAACACAAGACAGAAATATGACCTTCGAGAGTTCTCAGAAAAGTGCCGTCACGCTTCCAGAGTTTTACCGTTTTGTCTCCACTTGCCGACGCAATTATCTTACCGTCGGGACTAAAAACTACTGAGCCTACCCCAGCAGTATGACCCTGAAGCGTTTTCAACAAAGTGCCGTCTTGGTTCCAGAGTTTTACGGTGTTGTCAGCGCTGGCAGAGGCAATTGTTTTACCGTCGGGACTAAAGGCTACTCCCCACACGCTAGCACTGTGACCCTGAAAAGTTTTCAACAAAGTGCCGTCCAGCCTCCAAACTTTCACCGCGTCATCGTCACTTCCAGAAGCAATGAGTTGACCGTTCGGGCTAAATTTGACTGTTCTGACGCTCGCTTGATGACCTTTGAGGGTGGCAACTTCTGTCCCGTCCCGCCGCCAAAGTTTAACAGTTTTATCTACACTTGCGGAGGCAATCAGCTTACTGTCAGGGCTGATATCGACTGCCATAACAGCCGCTTTATGTCCAGAAAAACGGTTGTATTCATCTGCTTGATAAACGGCTTGTCGCAGTACATTTTCAACTTCGCGATTTATACTGGCATCTGCCAATCCTAATTTTTGTAATTTTCGTTTAGCTTCGATCGCTTTTATCAGCGCGTCTAATCTCCGGTTTGAGGCAAACAATCCATCAGAAGAAGATGTCAGTGCTTTAATTTCGCTGATTCTTGCTTCGCGTTCGCTTGCTACTGCTCGGCGATACTGAAAATAAGTTGTCACCCCTAAGCCGCCGGCAAATAGCAATGCTCCACTGACTGCAAACAGCAAAAATCTTTGTCGTTTGGCAGCTTTTTTCTCTTGAATTAATCGTATTTGTTCCTCTCTCAGTCGCGCTTCTACTTCTTTTGTCCGTTCTGCTTCTAAAGCGAGTTGAACTTCTTGGCGATCGAGGTTTTGACTGGCAGCAATAAATTGATAATCTAAGTCGCTCAAACTTTTTCCTTGCGCCCAAAATAGAGCTTCTTCCAGAGCTTGACCGCGCAAAAGCCGCGATTCGTCCTGTTGTCTAGAAGCAATCCAAGCATCGAAGGCTTGGGAGTAAGGGCGGAGTTTTCCTAATTGTTGATCTACCCATTCGAGGTTAAATACTTCTCGATAAATTCGGTTTTTTACCTGCAAATAACCCGGCTGTTTGACGACTAATCCCGATAGCAATAGTTCGATTTGCTCTCGGCTGTCATCGGTTGCCACTTTTACGCCTTGTAAGATTTGCTGATAAATGCCTAGCAATCTAGCTGCGCGTTGTTCGTTGCGAAGAAGGCGATCGCGTATCGTTTTCAAATGCTCTGGTTCGTCTTGCGATTCCCAATTCTCGATAAGTTGCGCTCTGACCACAGATTCGACAAAAAATCCTTCGGTTATCGCTGGTATTGTTAAATCACCGCCGCGGGATTCTTTAGTAGTTCTTACCACCAATTCACATATTTTTTGGGTCATAAATGGCTGCCCTCCAGTCCAAGCTAATATTTCTTTTATAACTGCTGGTGGATGGGGGATTATATTTTCTAATCCTAAAGCTAATGGTTGTGCTTTCTCAAAAGAAACCCCCTGCAAATCGAGCGCTCGTCCGATATTAAAAGGAGTTCGATTTTTATCTACTATTAAATCGCTGGGCGTCGCTACTCCGAAAATGGCGAAGGTAATTCGATTGTATTCTGGATTGATGGCTCTTTGGTTGTAACAGTACCGAATCAAGGCAAAAAAATCATCGACTGGAAAATCTAAACTTAAAATGCTATCAATTTCATCAACAAATATAATAATTCTGTATTCTGGAAATTGGGCTAACAAGATGTCTTCGATGAAATGGCTCAATCTTTGGAGGAGAGAAACTTCTTCTTCTTTCCACCAGCTTTTAAAATTAACTTGCCCTAATAATTTGAAGCCGCGCCACAAATCGCCAACGATTCCTTTATACCATTGTAAGGGAGTGATATTTTCGCTGCCGATGCGGGTCATGTCGATGGTGCTGCATTGAAATCCTTCTGCTTGCAATCGATATTGAGTGCGGACTAAGAGGGAAGATTTGCCCATTTGACGCGAGTTGAGGACGTAACAAAATTCGCCAGCTTTTAATGCTTCGTAGAGTTCGGAATCGGCCGCTCTTACTACATAGGTAGGCGCATTATTGGCGAGACTGCCACCAATTTGGTATTGATAATTGTTCATCATTTTGAGCTCAGAGTTTCTGATTATTTAGCGATCGCCCACTCGATCGCACAAATGTCTGTCCTCCTCCTTCACATCGGCATTTGTTCGCAGGTAATCCCGCACGCGATCGCACGCATAAGCGAGTTCATCTAGTTTGAGAATGCGCTCCACATCCCACAAAATCACCGTGCGATCGTCCCCAGCGGAGGCAATGAGTTTGCCATCGGGGCTAAACGCAACTCCCCAAACGTTCCCTTCATGTCCGGTTAGCGTCGTTATTTCTGTCCCGTCGGTTTTCCAAAGTTTGAGTGCGCCAGTTGAGCCTCCCCCCACCAGAATTTGACCGTCAGGACTGAAATTAACTGCCATCATGCCTCTAGTATTTCCCTTGAGGGTTTTGAGCAACGTGCCATCGATCGTCCAGAGTTTAATCGTGTCATCCCTGCTGGCAGTTGCCAAAGTGCGACCGTCTGGACTGATGGCAACTTCCCAAATCGGGCTGCGATGACCCTCTAGAGTCTTGGAAAACTTACCGTCAAGACTCCACAACCGAGCAGTGCTGTCGCTACTGGCTGAAACCAGCCTCTGTCCGTCAGGGGTAAAGTCCACATCGTAAACCCTAGCCCGATGCCCTGTGAAAGTTTTCAGCAAAGTGCCGTCCTTGTTCCACAGTTTCACAGTTTTATCGTTGCTAGCAGAAGCCAGTAGCCGACCATCTGGACTGACGGAGGCATCCCACACTCCCGCCCCATGTCCTGTAATGGTTTTCAGCAGCGTCCCGTCGAACTGCCAGAATTTAATTGTTTTATCTTCACTAGCGGTAGCAAAAATAGGTGCGATCGCAGGATTGGCAAAGCTGGCACCAGAGAGGAAAGCAACGGAGCGAACGGCGGTCTTATTTCCGGCAAAAGACTTCAGCAACGTGCCGTCTCGCGCCCACAGTTTGAAGCTGCCATCCGTACTGGCTGAAGCTAGCATCTGACCGTCCGGGCTGAAATCCACATCCCAAATCGTGCCGCCATGTCCGTAAAGAACTTTTGAGAAGGGGTTTGTCGGGTTCCACAGTCGGGCGGTATTGTCGTCGCTGGCGGAGATAACTATTGGACTGTTAGGAATAAAAGCAAGCCCGCGAATTCCCGATTGATGCCCTTTGAGGACTTTCAAAATTGTCCCGTCCGGCTTCCAGAGATTGATGGTTCCGTCGGCGCTGGCGGAAGCGATGAGATCGCCTGCTGTGCTGACGGCGACTTCAAACACTTCCGCACTGTGACCGCTAAGAGTTCGTAGCAGGGTTCCGTCGGGTTGCCAGAGTTTGACAGTGTTGTCAGCGCTGGCAGAGATGATGGCGGGACGCTTGGTGCCGCTATTATCGGCAAGTAAAGCGAACTCAACGTCCCAAACGGTGGCGCTGTGACCTTCCAGAGTGCTCACCAGTTCGCCGTCTAGAGTCCAGACCTTGACAGTATTATCTGTGCTGCTAGATGCGAGGAGGTTTCCATCCGGGCTAAAGGCAACACCCCAAACTGCACCTTGATGTCCGCTCAGGGTTTTGAGCAGTTTGCCATCAACGCTCCACAGGCGAATGGTGCTGTCTTCACTGGCGGAGGCGATGCGCTCACCGTCTGGACTCACGGCGATCGCCCAGATCGCAGTCTTGTGTCCCTGAAAGGTTTTGAGCAGTTTACCTTCCCGACTCCACAGATAAATGTTGCCGTCTACGCTGGATGTTACCAGGCTCTGACTGTCGGGAGTAAAACTGAGGGCGTAGACGCTGCTGATCGTGTGCTCGAGAGTGTGCAGCAAGGTGCCATCCCGTTGCCACACCTTGGCTGTTTGGTCGCCGCCTCCGGTGGCTATGAGTTGACCGTCTGGACTGACATCAACTGCCAGAACCGGGCTGGAATGCCCCAACAGGCGATTGAATTCTGCCGTTCCATAGATGGCTTGTTGCAGTATTTGTTGAACTTGAGATTGCAAATGGGGGCTGGAATTCGCGAGACTGTCGAGCCTGCGTCTGGCTTTGATCGCACTCACGAGGGCGTCTAATCGCTGTTGGGAGGCGAATTGCCCTGCGGAGGAGGAGGTGAGGGCTTGAATTTCGCTGATGCGGGCTTGCTGCTCGCTGGCGATCGCGTAATGATATTGCCAGAGGGCAATAATGCCAAAGGCGATCGCAACTATTAGCGCTCCGCTGAGCGCCCCAAGAAATCTTCGCTGTCGCTTCGCTATCTCTCGCTCTAAAACTAACCGCTTGCGTTCTTCTGCGAGTCTCGCTTCAACTTCTCTGAGCCTCGCTGCTTCCAGCGCTTGCTGCACTTCCAGCCTGTCTAATTCTTGAGAAGTCGCTAAAAATTGATAATCCAAATCGCTCAAACTTTTTCCCTGGGCCCAGTAGGAAGCGTCTTTTAGCGATTGTCCCCGCAACAGTCGCGATTCATCGGTTTGTTTTGAAGCGATCCAAGCGTTGAAAGCTTGGGAGTAAGGACGCAGTTGCTCTAACTGTTTTTCTACCCATTGTAGGTTAAACACTGCTTGATAAATCGGGTTTTTGACCTTCAACAAACCTTGTTGTTTAACTACCAAACCTGATAGCAACAGTTCGATCTGCTCTCGACTATCATCGGCTTCAATTTCACCCCCCTGTAAGAGCTGCTGATAGATGCCTAAGCTACGTGCAGTGTATTGTTCGTTGCTAAGGAGGCGATCGCGTATCGTTTTTAAATGCTCCGGTTCGTCTAGGGATTCCCATTTATCGATGATTTGCGATCGCACCAAACTCTCCACCCAAAATGCCTCTGCTCCCGGGGGAATATTTACTACTCCGCCCGCCGTTTCAAGGCTAGCTCTGTAAGCCAAATAGCAAATTTTCTGGGTGAGGAATGGCTGTCCTGAAGTCCAAGCTAATATTTGTTTGATTACGGCATCAGGATTACTTACGGCACTCTCTAATCCTTTAACTAATAGTTGCGATTCGTGCCGTTCAAAACCCCGCAAATCTATAGCACGACCGATATTAAAAGGAGTTCGCTTTTTGTCAGCTATTAAATCGCTCGGCGCGGCTACTCCAAAAATTGCAAAACTAATGCGATTGTATGAAGGATTAATCGCTCGCTGATTGTAGCAAAACCGAATCAGGGCGAAAAAATCATCGACCGCGAAATCCAAACTGAGAATGCTATCGATTTCATCGATGAATATAAATATCTGCTCTTGAGGAAATTTGACCAGTAGGATATCTTCTATAAAATGGCTCAATCTTTGCAGAAACGAGACATCTTCTTCATCGCACCACCAGGTTTTAAAATTAACTTGTCCTAATAATTTGAAGCCGCGCCACAGTTCCCCAATCATGCCTTTATACCACTGTAGGGGAGTGATATTTTCGCTGCCGATGCGGGTCATGTCGATGGTGCTGCATTGAAATCCTTCAGCTTGCAATCGGTGCAAGGTGCGGACTAAGAGAGAAGATTTGCCCATTTGCCGCGAGTTGAGGACGTAACAAAATTCGCCAGCTTTTAATGCTTCGTAGAGTTCGGAATCGGCAGCTCTTACTACATAGGTAGGCGCATTATTGGCGAGACTGCCACCAATTTGGTATGGATAATTGTTCATCATTTTGAGCTAAGAGTTTCTGATTATTTAGCGATCGCCCGCTCGATCGCACAAATGTCTATCCTCATCCTTCACATCGGCATTTGTCTGCAGATAATCCCGCACGCGATCGCAAGCATAAGCCAGTTCATCTAGTTTGAGAATGCGCTCCACATCCCACAAAATCACCGTGCGATCGTCCCCAACAGAAGCAATCTGTTTGCCATCGGGACTAAACGCCACCGCCCAAACATTCCCCTCATGTCGGGTTAGCGTCGTTATTTCCGTGCCGTCAATTTTCCAGAGTTTGACTGCGCCAGATGCGCCTCCCGCCACCAGCATTTGACCGTCAGGACTGAAATCAACTGCCATCAAGCCTCTAGTATTTCCCTTGATGGTTTTCAGCAACGTGCCATCGATCGTCCAAAGTTTAATCGTGTCATCCATGCTCGCACTTGCCAAAGTCCGACCGTCTGGACTGACAGCGACTTCCCAAATTCCACTGCGATGACCTTTCAAAGTCTTGTTCAAGCGACCGTCCAAACTCCACAACCGAACTGTACCATCTGCACTGACAGAAACCAGCCTGTTTCCGTCGGGGGTAAAGTCCACATCGTAAACCCTAGCCTCATGTCCTGTGAACGTTTTCAGCAAAGTGCCGTCCTTGTTCCACAGTTTCACGGTTTTGTCGTCGCTGGCAGAAGCGAGGAACTGACCGTCAGGACTGACGGAGACATCCCAAACGCTCGCCCCATGTCCTGTTATGGTTTTCAGCAGCGTCCCGTCGAACTGCCAGAGTTTAATCGTTTTATCTGTACCAGCAAAAGCGAGTACAGGCAAGATATCTTCTTTGGCAAAGCTAGCAGGAGAGACGAAAGCAACCGAATAAACGGGAGCCTTGTCTCCCGCCAAAGACTTCAGCAACGTACCGTCTTTTGCCCACACTTTGAAGCTGCCATCCGAACCGGCTGAAGCTAACATCTGACCGTCTTGGCTGAAGTCCACATCCCAAATGATGCCGCTATGTCCGTACAGAACTTTCGAGAAAGGGTTTGTCGGGTTCCATAGCCGGACGGTATTGTCGTCGCTGGCGGAGACAGCGATTTGAGAGTTGGGAATAAAGATAACGCCGCGAATTGCAGATTGATGCCCTTTGAGGACTTTCAAAAGCGTCCCGTCCGGCTTCCAGAGATTGATGGTTCCGTCTGCGCTGGCGGAAGCAATGACATCGCCTGTATCGCTGACGGCAATTTCCAACACTTCGGAACTGTGACCCCCGAGAGTTCGTAGCAGCGTTCCGTCGAGTTGCCAGATTTTAACCGTGTTGTCAGCGCTGGCAGAGAGAATAGCGAGACGTTTTGTGCCGTCACTGTCTGCGAGGAAGGCGAACTTAACGTCCCAAACGGCAGCCGCGTGCCCTTCCAGAGTTCTCACCAGTTTGCCGTCCTTGGTCCAGACCTTGACCGTACCGTCGGTGCTGCTAGAGGCGAGCAGGTTTCCATCCGAACTGAAGGCAATACCCCAAACCCCACCTTGATGTCCGCTTAGTGTCTCCAGCAGTTTGCCATTAAAGTCCCACAGGCGAATCGTGCTGTCTTCGCTGCCAGTGGCAAAGCGATCGCCGCCCGGACTGACGGCAATGTCCCATATCGCAGCGCTGTGTCCCTGAAAGGTTTTGAGGAGCTTGCCGTCTCGATCCCACAGATAAATGCTGCCGTTGAGACTGGATGTGACCAGGCGCTGGCTGTCGGGACTGAATTTGAGCCCGAAGACAGCAGCCGGGTGTTGCAGGTTGTGGAGCAGCGCACCGTCCCGCTGCCACAGCTTGACTGTGCGATCGCCGCCGCCGGTGGCGATGAGTTGGGCGTCTGGGCTGACATCAAGACCCAGAACCACGCTGGAATGCGCCGTCAGGCGATTGAATTCTGCCGTTCCGTAGATGGCCTGTTGCAGCACTTGTCGAACTTGCGATCGCAACTGGGGGTTGGAATTAGGGAGGTCATCGAGCCTGCGTCTGGCTTTGATGGCAGTGACGAGGGCGTCTAATCGCTGTTGAGAGGCGAATTGCCCTGTGGAGGAGATGCTGAGGGCTTGTATTTCGCTTTTGGCGGCGCGGTAATATTGCCAGAGGGCGAAAATGGCGGATGCGATCGCAGCTATCAGCAACCCACTCAACGCTGCAATAAACTTGCGCTGTCGCTGTGCTGTCTTTCTTTCATAAGCTACGCGCTTGCGTTCTTCTACCAGTCGTGCTTCGACTTCTTTTACTCGTTCTGCTTCCAGTGCTTGCTGCATTTCCAACTTGTCTAATTCACCAGAAGCGGCTAAAAACTGATAGTCCAAATCGCTCAAACTTTTACCTTGCGCCCAGGATTTAGCGTCTTTCAGCGCTTGTCCGCGCAACAGTCGCGATTCGTCTTGTTGTTTGGAAGCGATCCAAGCATCAAATAGTTGGGAGTAAGGGCGCAGTTGCCCTAAGTGTTTTTCTACCCATTCGAGATTAAATACTTCTTGATAAATTATGTTTTTTACCTGCAAATACCCATATTTTTTTACCACTAAACCCGATAGTAATAGTTCGATTTGATCTCTGGTATCATCGGTTGGTACTTCCACACTTTGCAAGATTTGCTGGTAAATGCCTAGCAATCTTCCGGCGCGTTGTTCGTTTCTCAGGAGGCGATCGCGGATCGTCTTTAAATGCTCTGGTTCGTCTTGAGATTCCCAATTGTCGATGATGTGCGATCGCACGACCGATTCCACAAAAAATTCTTCCGTTCCCGGTGGAATTATCAGCACGTCAGTGTGAGATTCTCGCGTCGCTCTTACTATCAATTGACACAGCTTTTGGCTCAGAAATGGTTGCCCAGAAGTCCAAGCTAATATTGATTTGATAATTACCTCGGCATTACTAACTACACTCTCTAAACCTTGAGTTAAAGGAGAGGCTTCTTCCCAAGAAAAACCGTGCAAATCTACTGCTTGTCCGATATTAAAAGGTGTCCGATTTTTATCGGCGATTAAATCGCTGGGTGTAGCTACTCCGAAAATCGCGAAGGTAATTCGGTTGTAGGCGGGATTAATGGCTCGTTGGTTGTAACAATAACGAATCAAGGCGAAAAAGTCATCAACGGGAAAATCTAAGCTTAAAATACTATCAATTTCATCGACAAATATAAAAATTCGCTCCTGCGGAAATTTTACTAATAAAATCTCTTCAATAAATTGACTCAATCTTTGCAGGAGAGAAACTTCTTCTTGTTCTTTCCACCAAGTTTTTAAGTTAAGTTGCCCTAAAAGATGGAAGCCGCGCCATAAATCCCCAACGATTCCTTTGTACCACTGTAAGGGAGTAATGTTTTCGCTACCGATGCGGGTCATGTCGATGGTGCTGCATTGAAATCCTTCTGCTTGCAATCGGTGCAAGGTGCGGACTAAGAGAGAAGATTTTCCCATTTGCCGCGAGTTGAGGATGTAACAAAATTCGCCAGCTTTTAATGCTTCATAGAGTTCGGAATCGGCAGATCTTACTACATAGGTAGGCGCATCACTGGCGAGACTGCCACCAATTTGGTATCTAACCTTGGTCATGCCGTTTACAGGTGGTTTTAAAGGTGAGTATGTAGTGAATTTATTTAGAGGTGAGGATGTGGTACTGGAGCTTGATTGTAATAAAAATTATGCCAAATTTGGGTTAATTACCGCCTTTTTTTATTTAGTCCGCCGGCGCGGACTTTGTTTGTATAGCAGCGACTTATCATCGCCCGGACAAGTCTAGTTTTCAAGAATAATTTTGTATGGCGCAAAAAAACAGTAAACCCCCGCTCTAAAGAAAGTTGTGCGAACCAAAATACAGGCGGTACAACTCGCAGCTTAGCGTATAGCGGTTGTTATCGATATGAATCAGCCCCATACTCATTAATTTAGAACCTAATATCGGATCTAATTCCACGCCCCCCTCAGATTTTACCACTTGTTTAAGTGCAACCGCAAGTTCGGGATACTCTTGCAATGTCACCCAAAAATTCTGCAAGTAATCTTTATAAATTCCCGCCAGTGTGGGAGCTTCTTGTAGTAGCCTATCTAGCGTTACAGCGTTTTGACAGAGGTGGTAAAAAGCGAGCCGCACCAGATAAGGATGTCCCCCCACCATTGCCATCAGTCGATCGGCATCGGGGGTATCTCTCCAATCCAGTCCGTGACGCTGCGCTAAAGCAAGTATCTGCTCTTTTGTAAAATAGGGTAATTGCAGCGGCAAACCGACATTAAAAGGCGATTCATTCAGCTTAAAAGGAATATAAACTTCTGTGGAGTGAAGTACGATTAACCGCAGTTTTCCAAAAGTTTCTATCCGCTTTGCTTCTTCATGCCAGCTTCGCAGCAGCGGCAAAAATTCTCTGGCAATTTTTGGATACTCTAAAATTCTATTGACTTCATTTAAAGCTAAGACAATAGGACTCCTTATTTCTGCTAATACATATTGTTGCAAATAGACGGTGCAGCTTACTTTGCTACCCATATCTTCATCCCAATAATCATCTAATAGAGGTGGCAATTTTAGGTGACGGCTGATGTTGGCACAAAACCAGCGTAAAAATTTATCCAAGTTGTCTAAAACAGCTTCCTCGGCTTGCTGAAAATCCAAACTTACGGTTTGGTAGCCAAGAGAATTAGCGCGCTCTAAAATCCTTAGCAGCAGGGAACTTTTTCCCATCTTCCGGGGAGCTTTAATCCGCAGAACACTTCCAGGTTTGTCAATCTGTCGGTACGCGAGTTCTTCAATTAGCGGGTGATGGATATAAAATGGCGAACCGAGGGGTACTGGAGAGCCGGGATAGTCTAAAGGTGTTGCTAGGCATTGGCTGCGGGTAAATTCTTCTATTAATTTTCGTTCCTCTGCTGTCAGGGAACGCGATTCTAGAGAGGATCTAAAATTTGATTTACTAATAGGTATCTGCAAGATCTCAGAGAGAGATTGCCACAAGGACGAGGCGATGTTTCTCAGGTAATGCTCTCCGTAATGAGAGGCTGATGCTATACTTGTATAAGTCTTTCCTTCCCAAACTTGGCGGAGTATGATTTCTTGTACGGGATATAAATTTTTTTTAAATCGGGTACGAGTTAGCTGTATGACCTCATCTATTGTCATAATTTGCAATTATTCCCTAAGTGTATCGTTGATGTTATCACTTTTGATTGACTGTAAAGCCCTGAGCGATAGCCTATTGAATTGCGACGCGAGGCGGAAATAATATTTCTCTGGGGGTAACAGGTAAAATCCGTTAAATGTCACCGAACCCTTCTTTATTCTACTCCCTAGGGCGTAATCCCTACGCTCGTCGGCCAAAATGTCATGCAGGTGTCACAGTGAGTAGTAAAGCCATAATTATAAATGTGACACTTGACCTTGATAAATTTTAGTTAATTGATGTTAATTTAATCAGATGTAGTTTCATAGAGTTCTCGTGACTATCGGGTAATTGATATGGCTTAAAATTTTCCGGGCAAGGGTTTCAGCGATTTTATTTAGAAAAATTTGTGTTTCTAAATAAAGTTGAGCCACAAATGTTACGCCACAAATCCAAGATATCCTTTCATATCGCTGCATCTATTCATCACAATTGTGACAATTGTTAAGTCCAAAAGCCTAATTCTTCTTTTTGTGTTCGCAGGTTTTTAAATTTTCCTGTAATCCCCTCTAAAAAATAGTAGCAGATAACCGAGTTGATTTGATGCAAATGGTTCATAAAATGTTTCCCAATTATTTTATTCCTCACGGCCATTGCTACTTGTGGAAGCCTGGATTAGTGGGGCTGCACGTTTTGTCAGATGCTTTGATTGCCGTCGCTTATTTTTTGATACCCATTACGCTGATTTATATAGTTAAGAAGCGGCAAGATGTGCCTTTTGACTGGGTTTTTATGTTGTTTGGCTCTTTTATTGTCTGCTGCGGCATTACCCATATTATGGAAATATGGACGCTGTGGCATCCTAATTATTGGTTCTCTGGTTTTCTTAAAGGGATTACGGCCCTGATATCGCTATCTACAGCAGCAGTGCTGGTGGAACTAATTCCAAAAATCTTGGCTATCCCCAGTCCCGATCAATTGGCGGTGGCAAATGTGGCTTTACAAAATGAGATTGGCGATCGCAAACAAGCTCAGGAAGCACTCTCAGAATTAATGCTGGAATTGGAAAAACGGGTTATTGAGAGGACGAGCGCTTTAGAATCCACCAATGAACTTTTGTTACAGGAAAATCGCGATCGCTCCTTGGCTGAAAATTCATTGCGGCGCTCTGAAGCTAAACTGCTTGAACGAACTCAGCAGCTAGAGAAAACTCTGCAACAACTTAAAGGCACCCAAGCTCAACTCGTACAAAATGAAAAAATGTCCTCTTTGGGGCAAATGGTAGCTGGCGTTGCTCACGAAATCAATAACCCTGTTAACTTCATTTATGGCAATCTGATTCCGGCTGAGGAATACATTAAAGACCTTTTGGGACTGATTAAGGTATATCAAATTTATTACCCCACTCCTGCGCAGGAAATTGCAGACAAGATTAAAACCATCGATCTCGATTTTGTTTTAGAAGACCTGCAAAAACTTTTTAGTTCGATGAAGATAGGAGCAGAGCGGATTAGGGAGATCGTTAAATCTTTACGCACTTTCTCCCGGTTAGACGAAGCGGATATGAAAAAAGTAAATATCCATGAAGGTATCGACAGCACTTTAATGATTGTGCAGCACCGCTTGAAAGAACAACCAAAACGTCCGGCTATCCAAGTTATTAAAGAGTATGGAGATTTACCACAGTTAGAATGCTATGCTGGAAAGCTCAACCAAGTATTTATGAACATTATTTCTAATGCTATTGATGCTTTAGAACTGATGGCGCAGCAGGGACATTCCACCAAAGGCTATTGGGAAAATAATTTCGATGAACACTTACACAAGACCCATTGCCAACTGCTAAAAATTCGCATCCGCACGCTTTTGGTTGAGGGCAAGTGGGTGCAGATTTGCATTGCTGATAATGGCACTGGTATAGATTCTGACGCGATCGCTAAAATTTACGATCCCTTTTATACGACGAAACCTATCGGTTATGGTACGGGCCTGGGTTTGGCAATTTCTTATCAGATTATTAAAAGCCATGAAGGTTATTTGCGTTGTGTTTCCGAGCTTGAGAGGGGTACAGAGTTTATCATTGAAATTCCCTTGAAATCCCAAAATCAGCAACAAGCAACTTGCTCAAAAAAAGTTTTTGTAAAGCTGTAAATTTTGGTTGATCCCGTTTTGGTGAAGCAACTTGTGTGGTGGGCATAAAAACCAGCACTAACTCAAATATAGGCCAGGCTCTTGGGTCTAATTCATAAGAAAAATAGGGTAGCCTATTCGACATACTATACAACAAGAAGAGCATTTTAATTAAAATTATCTGCAATCAAACATTATGTGGCCAATAGTCAAAAGTATCTTTTCTCCAAGTCAGTATATGCCTCACGGTCACTGCTATCTGTGGCAAACACCTTTGGTATGGCTGCACATCACCGGCGACTTTTTAATCGCGATCGCCTACTATTCAATTCCGGCGATGCTGATTTATTTTATCCTCAAGCGGCGCGATATCCCTTTTTTAGGAATATTTGCTTTATTTGGTGCATTTATTATTCTCTGCGGCACGGGTCACTTGCTAGAAATTTGGACGCTGTGGCATTCCGCTTATTGGCTGTCGGGAATTGAGAAAGGACTTACTGCAATTGTTTCCTGCTTCACTGCTGGACAGATGGTAACACTATTGCCACAGTTTTTATCTTTAAAAACCCCCCAAGAATTAGAGGCAATAAATCGCAAGTTGCAGAGTGAAATTACTGTCCGTGAAGATGCAGAATTAGCGCTGCGACACGCTTATGATGACTTAGAAACTAAAGTCGAAGAGCGCACCGCACAGTTGAGAGAAACCAACGGTTATTTAGAAGCAGAAATTAGAGAAAGAATAGCCGCTGAATCGGCTTTGCGCGAACGAGAGCTTAGGTTAACAGACCAACAAACTGCCTTGCTAGAATTAGCACAAAATTCTAGTATCTACGAGGGAAATATTAGCGAGGCGTTGAGAGAGATTACACAAATGGCAACCCGTACTCTGAATGTTGAGCGGGGAAGCGTTTGGTTTTATCGGGAAGATAAATTAGCATTGTGCTGTGCGGATATTTACGAACTGACAGCCAATCAACACAATGAGGGTGCTGAACTGAAAGTTGCTGACTATCCTAGCTATTTCCAAGCTCTAAAGAGAGAACAGACGATCGCAGCAGTTGATGCCAAAACCGATCCGCGCACCCAAGAATTTACAGAATCTTATTTGATTCCTTTAAACATCTCGTCAATGCTAGATGTTCCTATTACCCATCAAGGACGAATTGCGGGTGTAATTTGTTTGGAACATCAGGGGACGCCGAGGAAGTGGACGCTCGACGAACAAAGCTTCGCTAGCTATTTGGCACAGATGACAGCTTTAGCAATGGAAGCTCGCGATCGCAAGCAAGCCGAGTTAAATTTGCGCTCTGTCACCGAACGCTTGCAATATTTGCTGGCGACTACTCCGGCGGTGATTTTTAGCTGCCAATTAGGAGGAAATTATGACGTAACATTTGTTAGCGAGAACGTTATTTCAATGATCGGCTACGAAGCACGCGAATTTGTTGATGGTTCTCTTGATTGGCATAGCATCGTTCACCCAGAAGATCGAGAGGTTGTTAATACTTCATTCGCTCAGATATTGGAAAAAGGATCGATTTCCTATGAATACCGCGAACTGCACAAAGACGGTAATTATCGCTGGATATACGATGAGGTTAAGTTGGTCAAAGATGCTGCTGGCATACCTGTGGAGTGCGTTGGTTATGGAGTAGATATTACTGCACGCAAACAAGCGGAAATAGCCTTGCAGCAACAACTAAAAAGGGAGCGGCTCGTAAATTCCATTCAAGAGCGGATTCGTTCTTCTCTTAACCTAGAAGAAGTGATGACAGTGGCTGTGGAAGAAGTGCGCCAGTTTTTGTCAACTGACAGGACAGTTATTTACCGTTTTAATCCAGATTACAGTGGATTTATAGCCGTCGAGTCGGTAGCAGCCGATACGATGCCGATTTTGGGAATTGATATTAACGATCCTTGCTTTCAGCAACACTACGTCTCTATTTACGAGCAGGGACACCTTCGCGCGATCGACAATATTTACACGGCAGGTATTTCAGAGTGCCATATTAATTTACTGAGCCAGTTTAAAATTAAAGCTAACCTCGTGGTTCCCATTTTGCAAGGTGAAAAATTATGGGGTCTTGTCATTGCTCATCACTGCCGCAGTCAAAGACATTGGAACTCTTCTGAGATAGAATCTATCAAGCAAATTTCCGTGCAGCTAGCAATTGCCATCAAGCAATCCACCCTTTTTGAACAAGCCAAAACAGAAATTTCCGAACGCAAAGTAGCAGAAACAGCATTACAAAAAGCTGTCGTAGCTGCTGATACGGCTAACCGCGCTAAAAGCGAATTCCTTTCTTCTATGAGCCACGAACTGCGGACTCCCCTAAATGCCATTCTGGGATTTAGTCAGGTGATGGTGCGCGATTCATCTTTAAACAAGCAACACCAGCAGCACCTAGAAATTATTAATCGCGCCGGCGAACACTTGCTTGCACTAATTAATGATATTTTGGAAATGTCTAAAATTGAAGCGGGCAGAAGTCAGCTTAATGAAAGCAGTTTTAATTTAATGCGCCTGCTAGAAACCTTAAAAGAAATGTTTCGATTAAAAGCTAAAGCTAAGAAATTGCAGCTCAATATAGAAGTTGTTGACGGCGTACCGCAATTTCTTAATGGAGATGAAGGTAAATTGCGCCAAATTTTGATTAATCTTGTAGGAAATGCGATCAAGTTTACAGAGACGGGTAGCGTTACGTTGCAAGTGAAAAAGAAGGTAGAAGAAAGTTTTGCTGTTGAAACCGCAGAGTTTACGGGTACACAAACAAAACCTGCCTCGGCGGGTTCAGAACAGTCCTCGCAGGCGGACTTTGATGGTGTAGAGGCGAATGACCTTCGCCGGGTATTTTTACGCCTTCAGTTTGAAATTGAAGATACCGGCCTTGGTATTGCCGCAGAAGAGATGAATAGGTTATTTGAACCATTCGAGCAAACAAAAACAGGTCAACAATCTCAACAGGGTACTGGATTAGGTTTACCAATTAGCCGCAAATTTGTACAAATGATGGGAGGGGATATTGCTGTCAGCAGTACGCCTGGTGTGGGAAGTAAGTTTGCATTTGATATTGAAATCAAGCTTGCCGATCCAACCGAGATGAAAATGCTTCAACCGCAGAAAAAAGTAATTGGTTTAGCACCGAATCAACCAGAATACCGGATTTTGGTAGTTGACGATCGCGCCGATAACTGCCTAGTCATAGAGAGATTACTGTCACCGCTAGGCATCATCGTGCGAGAAGCTAGAGATGGTGAAGAAGCTATTGCTGTATGGGAGGATTGGCAACCGCACCTGATCTGGATGGATATGCAGATGCCTGTCATGAATGGCTATGAAGCCACCAGAAAAATTAAAGCTCATCCTCTCGGAAAACAAACTGTAATAGTTGCTCTTACAGCTAGCGCTTTTGAAGAAGAACGACAAACTATTTTAGAAACAGGGTGCGATGATTTCATGCGTAAACCCTTCGAGGCAAAAATATTATTTGCCAAAATGGAAGAACTTCTAGGAATGCGCTACATTTACGAGGAATCTGTTGATGCACACCAAGAAAATGAAAGCGAAATTAGCGGAGCGACCAGCAATCAATCTGTAGTAGAATCACAACTCGGTCAAATGCCTGTTGAGTGGGTGGAGAAGATATATGATGCTGCTCATGAATGTTGCGACGATAAAATTGTCAAGTTGATTGAGGAAATGCCTAGACAATTTGCTGTAGCCGCACAAGTTTTAACTACTTTAGTGCATGATTTCCTCTTTGATGATATTATAGAGCTAGCGAAATCCGCAGTTACGGCACGTCAGTGTTAATATCTTTAGATCTTAAAAGAATACCGTGAGCGATCGCATGGACAGCAATGAATATCCTACAATTCAAGCCAACATTTTAGTAGTTGATGATAAGCCAGATAACGTGCGGCTTTTATCTACAATTTTGACGGCACAAGGGTATCAGGTTCGTAAAGCGCTGAATGGGCAAAGGGCGATCGCTACCGTGCAAGAGTTTCCGCCGACTCTAATCCTGCTGGACGTGATGATGCCTGAGATGAATGGATATGAGGTGTGTGCAAAGTTGAAAACTTCACCAAAAACCAGTTCCATTCCCGTGATTTTCTTAAGCGCCTTAGATGACGTTGTAGATAAGGTGAAAGCCTTTGATGTGGGTGCAGTTGACTATATTACTAAACCTTTTAACAGTAAAGAAGTATTGGCACGAGTGGCAAATCAGTTAACAATTCAAAGTCAGCAACAGTTACTTCAAGAGCAAACGAAGCAATTAGAAGAAGTTGTGAAACGTTTGCAAAACGAAATTAAAGAGCGACAGGGGGTGGAAGTAGCTTTGCGCCTTTCTCAAAAAAAATCAGATCATTTATTGTTAAATATTTTACCCGCAGCGATTGTTGAAAATTTGAAAAAAGGCCAGGGTGCTGCTGCCGATAGGTTTGACTCAGCAACAGTCCTATTTGCCGATATTGTTGGTTTTACGTCTCTTGCTGCCAGAATTTCACCTCTGGAATTGGTAAATTTGCTAAACAAGATTTTTTCAAAGTTTGACCAATTAACTGAAAAACACGATTTGGAGAAAATTAAAACGAGTGGGGATGCTTATATGGTAGCAGGGGGGGTGCCGGTGCCGAGGGCAGACCATGCTGAAGCGATCGCGGATATGGCGTTGGATATGCAGGAAGCGATCGCAGATTTTCAAACTGACACAGGTGAACCGTTTCAAATTCGGATTGGCATTAATACAGGGCCAGTAGTTGCTGGCGTAATTGGCACGAAAAAATTTATTTATGATTTGTGGGGAGATACCGTTAATGTTGCTTCTCGCATGGAATCTCAAGGATTACCGGGATATATTCAAGTTACTGCTGCTATTTACGAGCTGTTAAAAGATCGGTATTTATTTGAGGAAAGAGGCGCGATCCCGGTTAAAGGTAAAGGAGATATGATCGCCTATTGGCTAAAGGGTAAAAAAAGTTAGTTCAAGCTAATTGATAAGTTATAGCCGAACTAATTATTAAAAAATGAAAATAACTTGAAGTTTCCAACTTTCATTCTCGTGTACTATTTCAATGCGATCGATAAACTCTCGAAAATAGAACCTGCGTTCCGATTCCGACAAGTCCAGCCAAAATTGTGGAAGAGAAACAGTTTGAGCAGTTTCTCGCAAATTCACTGGCGGCAGTTGCGCTAATTTGCTTTGCTGTTCGGCAATTTCCGTGCGGATTTTGTATGATCTCAACTCTGCCGTTTCTGTGTCTAAAATGCCGCTTTCCATCAGGGCGGGAAGTTGGTCTAGGATTTCTTGTTTCGAGGCGATCGCCCTTTCAATTCTTGCTTTAATTCCGTTGATATCCGGCATTTGCAGCGCGGCGACAGCAGCGGGCAAATCCCGACAGATTCCTTCAATGGTTGATTGCAATATTTCTTGGTAGGAAAAGCCACTGCATTTAGGCTGAGACAGACACTTAATGGGCCGCAAATAAAGGTATTCTCTATCTTTGCGGTAGGAGGTGACTTTTGCAACAGTCATGGGCGATTTGCATTCCGCACAAATTGCTAAACCTGCGAGGGAACGGGGGGCGCTGGCGCTGCGGGGAGAAAGGCGGCCGTTGCGGCGCAGCAATCTGTCTATTTGGGCGGCTTCTTCTCTGGAAATAATCGGGACGTGGGTGTTAGAAATTACTTGGCCGTTTTGATATTCCAAATCGCCTCGGTAAGCGGGATTTGTCAGCCAGCGGCGGCCTGTGCTGACGGAGATTTTTTTGCTGTATTTCTTTGCTAAATACCGCACGGAACCGCGCAAAGAACCGTAGATTAGAAAGTGTTCAAAAAAGTCTTTGACGGCGGCGGCGGCCGATCGCTCGATCGTGTAGCGCTCTTTGCCGCGCCGGTAGCCGTAGGGAGCCTTACCCGGTGGAATCCGGGATTTGATGCGGTTGCGGGCGTGTCCTTTGCGAATGCTCCGGCTGTGTTGGCTGCGCTGGAGTTCTGCGAGGATTTGCAGCAAGTTTTTGCGGTTTCGCGGTTCTGTTTCTGCTTGTACGATGATTTCGACGCCGAGGTTTTCGAGTTGGGCGAGGTGCGAACACACTTGCTGCAATGTGTCGCCGAGTTCTTCAAAGCGCTGAATTAGCAGGTATTTGACGGGTTCTGTTTGGCAGTCTTTTAGGAGTTGTTGCAGTTGTTGCCGCCCTCCTAAGTCTTGATATATTCGATCGACCTCTTGGCCCCAAATTTCGGCTGCCGGCGCAGGTTCTAGCAGCGGTTCGCTGTAAGAGTAGGCAATGATTTTCATCTTTTACTCGCTCAGTTCAATTATATTCCCGTCGGGGTCTTGGGTAAATAATGCCGATCGACCTGACGCGCTCATTTGAAACGGGCAATTGTGAGCAATTAATTGCTCTCTGGCTGCTGCTAAGTTAGCAACAGAAAATGCTAAATGTCGGTTGCGCCCCCATTTGTCATTGTCTGCGGCATCTGGGATAATTGTTGCAGCTACAATTAGGTGTATCTGGAAGTTGCCCACTTGATACCAGATACCGGAAAATTTTAATTGTCTATCTATTTTTGACAGTCCTAATATGCTGCTGTAAAATTCTTCTGATTTTTCGAGGTTGGAAACGAGTATGGCGGCGTGGAGGGCTTGAGTAATTTGCATTTTTTTGGGTATTTATTTTTTTATTTTAACCGCTGATGCAGGCAGATGAGCGCTGATGAACGCAGATTGGCTGATGTTTATTCCGTTTTTGATATAATTATAACATTGTCAGTCGTTATTAACATATCTACGGAGGTAGAAGCGAGGCAGCAATTCCAGTTTGCGCCAGCATTTAAAAACTTCTTGATATCATGCTATGACCTCCACCTTTTGCCAATTCCGCCTCCGCACCGCCCTCGCAGTTCCCTTCCTGCAAATTTTTGCAGCCGTTGGTTTAGTTGGCTATCTTTCCTTCCGCAATGGACAAAAAGCGGTAACAGATTTGGCTAACCAGTTAATGACTGAGGTGAGCAACAAAACCGATCGGCACCTAGATAACTATTTCTCAACCCCTCATCATATTAATCAGATCGACATCAATGCGATCGCAACAGGATTGCTGAATCTAGATGACTTAGACCTTGCTGGACGCTATTTTTGGAAGCAAGTGCAAGCATTCGATCATCTTGGCTGGATATCCTATGGACTTTCAGATGGACGCTTTATTTGTGCTGGGCCAGTCAGAACGGGGAAAGGCGTCACTATTGACGAGCTTTCAGCAAGGACAAATCGGTAAATTTACGGCTATATAACCGACAAGCAGAGGAATCGAACTAAAGTAGTGCAGGTTGCTGCATTTGATACGCTGACAGCAGAATGATACACTCAGGCGGCTAAAGCGGGTAAACCCATCTGGACTTCTGTGTATGCGTTAGACCAGTTTAAATTTATTGCTGAGGGGCGATGCGTCCTATTTTTGCAAAGGGCAAACTAATCGGAGTGATTGGGGTTGATTTACAACTGTCCAATATTACTAACTTTCTGCACAACTTAAGCTTGAGCAAATCCGGGCGAACTTCATCATGGAACGAGATGGGCAGTTGATTGGAAATTCCGGTTCCCAACCCTCTTTTACAAGGGTGAACAATCAAGCCCAACGTTTCAGCGCCCTGAACATCTCCGATCCTGTGATTCCAGCTGCTGCTCAAACCCTGCAAAATCAGTTCGGCAGCTTTCAAAAGATTAGAAAAACCCAAAGGCTTAAGATTAAAATTTAAGGAGAGCAATATTTTGTCCTGGTTGCTCCCTGGCAAGACAAGTTTGGGTTGGACTGGCTAATCGTGACGGTGGTTCCCGAGTCATATTTTATGGCCCAAATCCATGCCAATACCCACACCACAATTCTATTGTGCGCGATCGCATTTACTGTGGCAACGGCAATGGGAATTCTCACAGCCCGCTGGATTACTCGCCCCATTGAAGGCATCATCCAAGCTTCGGAAGACATGGCTAAAGGTTATCTCGATCGACAGGTAAAAACCTGTTCGATCGTCGAAATTAAAAAAATCGATAATTCTTTTAACAGCATGGCATGACAACTCAAAGAATTCTTTGAAACCCTGGAATATAAAGTTAAAGAACGCACCGCTGAACTCGCCACAGCTAATACAGAAATTGCGGCTCTCAATCACCGACTCAAAGCGGAAAATATGCGGATGAGTGCCGAACTCGACATTCTCAAACAAATGCAGAAATTGATTTTGACCAAACGCCAAGAACTAGAGGAAATTAAAGATTTAGATATTGCCGGATTCATGGAACCAGCCGACGAAGTAGGCGGTGATTATTACGATGTTCTCCATACCGACGGTGTGGCTACAATTGGCATCGGCGATGTCACTGGACACGGACTAGAAAGCGGCATTTTGATGGTAATGACTCAAGCTGCTGTCCGCACTCTTCAGGAAATGCAAGAATCCGACCCTGTGCGTTTTTTAAATATCCTCAACCGCACTATTTATAAAAATGTCCAGCGCATGAACTCGGACAAAAATATGACGCTAACTATGCTCAACTATGCCGATCGCACAATTAGTATCAGCGGTCAGCATGAGGAAACTTTTGTGGTCAGGAAAGGCGGTAAAATCCAGCGAATAGACACAATAAATTTAGGATTTGCGATCGGCTTAGATGAGAATATTTCTGAGTTATCGGCTATGTTTTAGTAGAGTTAGAGCCGGGGACGGGGTGGTGCTTTATACTGACGGCATCCCCGAAGCTAGAAATATGGACAAAAAATTCTACGGTATCGAAAGACTTTGTGAAGTGGTTTCTCAAAACTGGCATTTGAGCGTCGTCGAACAATTCAAGCAAGCCACCATCGATGATTTGCGAGAATTTATGGCAGAACAGAAGGTATTTGATGACATTACTTTGCTAATATTGAAGCAACAGGGAAATATCGTGCATAATTTATGATTGACTGTCATCAACCCGGTTTCTAGCATCGCTATTGGATTTAGTGGCGAAGCATCTAAGCAGAAGAAGCAGAAACCGGATTTCTCGCTCCGCCTGTGTAAGTTGTAGTAATTTACAGCGAGCGAGTGAAACAATTTTGCTATCCCAGATTCGAGAGGATAAATTATGAAACCCAAAATAAAT
Organism: Microcoleus sp. Pol7_A1; assembly: GCF_036701085.1. Lineage (NCBI taxonomy): Bacteria > Bacillati > Cyanobacteriota > Cyanophyceae > Oscillatoriales > Microcoleaceae > Microcoleus > Microcoleus sp. Pol7_A1. The sequence continues at coordinate 36,081 of NZ_JAUBQD010000046.1, read as the reverse complement.
TTAGCACAATCTACATCTCCAGAAAAGCTCAATACCCAGCTACAGGATTTGATGCAAAAACTTGAGGAAGCCGAAGAGGAAAAAAATAGCTATGAAACTTTAGTAGAAATTATCACGGAACACTCCACGGATCTGGAAAACCAGATCCATCATAAAAATCGAGAGATGCAGACTTACATCCAGCAGGTCAAAAAGGTAATAGATGCAGCTATTGCTGTGAAAAATAACAGCTTTGAACCCCAGATATTGTCAGAGGTGGCAGCGCGTAGTGATGCACTGGGAGAACTGGCACAGGTATTTTCGCATATGGTGCAAACGGTGAAAGCGCGGGAACAAGAATTAGAGAAACTTTTGCAGGCTTACGGACGTTTCGTTCCCGATGAATTTCTCCAATTTCTCGGCAAGCAGAGCATGGTTGATTTCCAGCTTGGAGATCACGTCAGCAAAGAGATGGCAATTATGTTTTCCGATATGCGTTCGTTCACCACGATGGCGGAGCAAATGACTCCTCAAGAAAACTTTGACTTCATCAATAACTATTTACAGCAAATTAGTCCCGAAATTCGCAAGCATAACGGTTTTATTGTCAAGTATATAGGAGATGGAGTCATGGCAGTTTTTCCCGATGGCGTTGATGATGCTATTCAGGCAGGAATTATGAAGTTGGAGCGGTTGCAAAAATACAATCAAAGCCGTGTAATAAATGGGTACGTACCGCTGAATATTGGCATTGGTATCCATGTCGGTGATACAATGGTGGGAATTATTGGAGACGCGAACCGGATGCAAGCCGATGCCCTGTCCGATCATGTCAATCTCACGGCGCGTCTGGAAAGTTTAACTAAGTATTATGGCGTATCTTTATTAGTTTCAGGAGATGTGGTACAACGTTTGACTCAACCAGAAAAGTATCATATTCGATTTTTGGATCGTGCCATTGTCAAAGGTAGACAAGAAGCCATTACTGTTTGTGAGGTGTTAGATGTTGATGCAGAACCAGTGCGATCGCTCAAAATTCAAACAGTGCCTATTTTTGAGGAAGGACTCGAACAATATTGTCTGGGAAATTTTGCTAATGCCAAAGTTTGTTTTGAACAAATAGTGGCACTAAATCCCGGTGACAAACCCAGCCAACTTTACCTAGAACGCATCCAAGCATTTTTAGAAAATAGTATTCCCGCTAACTGGAATGGCGTGTGGAAATTTACCCAGAAGTGACATTAACACATCAATTGAACGGAGAACAATAATGACATCTGGAAGCTTACAATCTGTGACAGAAATCTGTGGAGAATTCATTGACCAATTTCCACCGGAACACGACTCCCTAGAACTTACTTTTACGCCTAGCTCTCGCCCCATCAAGCAGCGCTGGCGCAACAACAGGCTTTCGGCTCATTTTGTAGCCGATTATTTGTCCAGCTTTCTACCAGTGGACGCAGAGGATGCTAGCAGCGAGAAACGGGTTAAACAAAGCAAGGGAGCTGTGAGCTACGTCGCTAACGAACTGTTAGAAAATGCGATAAAATTTAATAAGGATGATACCAATTACAAAGTCAAATTTGGCATACACTTTATTGGTGAAACAGAGGTGACTGCCGTAATTTTTGCCAGTAATAGTGTTAATCCAGAAGGCGCGAATAAGTTGAAGGAGTTTATTAAAGAAATTCTGGCTTCCGATCCGAATGAACTTTATTTGCAGCAGATTGAAAAGAATGCTGAATCTGAAAGCGACACCTCGGGATTGGGATTGCTGACTATGATTAATGACTATTCAGCTAAAATAGGTTGGAAATTCGACCCAAGGCCAGACAGTGATACGATCGCTGTGACGACTGTGGTTCAAATTACGGTCTAGTTTCAACCATTTCAATATTTACTCTCTTGTGCGATCGCAGTATTTTACTCAGGAAACCAAAGAACAATGAGCATTCAAGAAATTAAAGGTGAAGATTACAACATTCAGTACGATGGAGAATCAGTCACAGTCATTTTCCAAGGCGAACTCAGCCTGGGCGGGCCAGCAGAGTATGCACCAATAGTCGAATTGTTAGATGAGGTCGCCAATCCCGAACCGCCTACTATTACCTTGAACCTAAAAAAATTGGAATTTGTTAACAGTTCTGGTATCAGTATGCTGTCTAAGTTTGTCATTAGCGTCCGGAAAAAGAAAACGATTAAACTTTTGGTATTGGGCTCAAATGATGTTCCTTGGCAACAGAAATCTCTCAGAAATTTAGAAAAGCTGTTGCCAACTTTGAAGCTAGAATTAGAGTAGGATATGTGTAAATTTCAACTAGAGTTAACATAGGCGGGACGCCCATACCACACACAATTAACACAGGCGTGCTGCCCGTGCCACAATTAACACAGATAAATTTGGAGATTTGTAAATTGCTTAAATTTGCTGTACCGGCAGTTCAATGATAAACTCGGTTCCTTTGGACGGTTCAGACTCGCACCTGAGCGATCCTCCGTGATTTTCTACTAATATTTTGTAGACAATAGACAATCCTAAACCGGTACCTTTACCGATTTTCTTTGTGGTGAAAAACTGCTCGAACATTCGTTGTTTTATCTCTGCTGTCATTCCGGTTCCCGTGTCAGCAATCCGTACTCTCACGCGATCGGGCCCAGCTAATTCTGTGCTGATAGAAATTTTGAGCGCAGCATGGGGCTCATTTTGTGATGCCTCGTCCAAAGCATCGATCGCGTTGGTAATTAGATTCATAAATACTTGATTTAGCTGTCCGCCATAACACTCTACAGCAGGCAATTTTCCATAATTTTTAACTACTTGAATGTCGCGACGGTCTATTTGAGAATTGAGACGGTTTCGCAAAATTAACACGGTGCTGTCAATGCTGTCGTGCAAATCGCACAGGGTCATGTGACTGTTATCGGTTCGCGAAAAGTTGCCCATAGATTTGACAATTTCGCGAATGCGATTGGAACCCATTTGCATAGAAGAGATAACTTTAGGCAAGTCTTCAACTAGAAAATCAAGATCTATCTCTTTGATTAAAGTTTTAATTTCGGGACAGGGATTGGGACAGTATTCTTGATACAGACACAGCAGGTTCAGCAAATCTTGAGTATAAATTGCGGCATGGCTCAAGTTGCCGTAAATAAAACTAACTGGGTTATTAATTTCGTGGACGATACTAGCCATTAGCGCCCCCAACGAAGACATTTTTTCGCTGTGCAGGAGTTGAGCTTGAGTTTGTTTGAGTTCGCAAAGTGCGCGATCGAGCTGGGCCGCTTGAGCTTCCGCTTTCGCGGTAGCAGCGCAACTTTCTTGATAAAGTTCAACCTGTTTGAGGTCGATTTCAAATTGTTCGATTTCGCTTTCTTGCTGGTATTGACTCACCACGGCATCGAAAGCTTCTAGCAAGTCGCCGCCTGCAGCTTCGACAATGTACAGCATATCGGGATTGTCCAGCCTGATTTCGGCATCGGGAACTTGCACCAATGCTTTTATTCGATCGATATATTCGCGGACTTGTTTGTCTAAATACAGTGGCGGCTCAAAATACATTGCCTTGAGGGTGGCTGAAGGGGGACTGCCTAAGTTGATGCTGCTGCCAATATTAATTAAGTCGCGGTGCGATTTTTCCATCAGCTCGATCGCCTCTAACAAATCCCCGCGCAGTTTTGCTCTTTCTGCCGCATTCTCAGAGCAAGCTAACCTCATGCAAAAAAAAGCCGTTCGTTGGGAAAGCATTCGCTGGCGGCCGCTGATGTTAATTACCGCAGCACTAATTTTTCTGGCTGTCGTAATTTCTTCCAGATTAAAGTAGTTATTGAGTGTCGCCATTGATAATGCCCCCGACTCAACTAAATGTCTGTAGCTCCTGCTGACACAAGATTTAAGAGCCATAAATTTTTTTTGTACAATACACTAACTAATATATTGTGTAGTTCGTAATAAAGTAGTATACTAAAACACAATTATTTTCATTTTTTGACTTATCACAATTTTCATAATTCGGCTTGTTGCATAGTTTTTCTTAATTATTCAAAAATTTACTAATCAACTTGGCCATGATTTGAGCTTGAGTTTGCGGCAACCCGTGAGCGGCATTGGGAATAATTGCTAACTCAGCCCCCGGTATCTCGTTGGCATAGGTTTGACAGTGCCATAGAGGAATTGTTTCGTCGCTATCTGCAGCGATTACTAAGGTAGGAATTTGCAATTGGTGAATTTCTTTTTCTACTGTATCAACTGCGTCTTCCGGTCGCATCCGGCTCATTAAAAATGACCTTGCTACTGGTTGAGACATTAACTCCCGTCGCCACCCGGAAATTTGCTGCAATTTATCACTTTTTCCCGCTAAACTAGCAAAAGGTTTGGCTAAGTTCAAGGCCCAATCAACGGCGGTTGTTTCCCACAGCAGCGGCCGCAAAGCATCGTATTGACCGCAAAAACTATCGTCCCGAATTCCCGCAGGTGCTGCTAATACTAAACTGCTGACTGAATTGGGATATTTTAGGGAATATGCAGATGCCACCCAACCGCCAAAAGAATGTCCGATGATGCAGCATGGTTCGATATTTAGTTGTTCTACAACTTGCCGCACAAAAGCAACTTCTACAGCTACATCGTAGCGGATTTCTGGTTTGCTGGATTCTCCAAAACCCAACATATCTAAACTGATGCACCGAAACTGAGATTGCAATAACTCAATTAATGGCAGCCAGCAAGTCTTTTCTCCGAAGAAACCGTGGAGCATCAATAAGGGTCGGCCGCACCCGATGTCGAGGTAGGCGGCTGTTTGGCTGCTGCTATTGACAAAGGTACTTAATGTGTGCTTCTGTCCTACAAGTGCTTGAGACTGCATGGGCGATCGATTCCTGATAGGTAAGAAATTTTTGTAAACAATTGTAACAAAACGGCAGTCCAAAGGTTAAACTTCATTACGGAGTACACAATTAGAAATAGACCGTGATATTCTCTATTATTATTTGAAAATACTGCCAACTCAAAGCAGGAGAACACTTTGAACTCTACTTTAAAACAGTACCCGGCTTGCTCTCTTCGCGAAGATGTCAGTGAGTACGTAGCACACCTACAGCTTCACATGACTTTACAAGCTCGCAACTTGCTCCCTACCATTACCACCGCTAAGGATAGTCGCGAACTACTGTTGCAGCAAACTCAGGCTCATTTTGAGAAACGAGTTTCTCGACAAGCTATTTAAACAAATTTTACGATCGCCCGCGGTCGATCGAATTTTCCCAAATTCCAGCATCGTAGAAACCCGGTATCCCCAAAAATACCGGGTTTCTTTTCGGCTAATTAGGCAGGGGGCCAGGTTTTGGGTAATATGCGTTGGGTTCTTTAATTTTATGTTTATGCGAATTCCGATTATTGCATTTTTGACTTTGGCGTCGGTGGCTGGTGGCGAATTGGGGGCGCGGGCGATCGATCCGAGTGCCGCACCGACTGAGGCGGAGTTTAGAGAGGGAACCGCAGAAATTGACAGGCGAGACGCCTGTCCCACAAGCGCACAGACGGAGGATGAGGTGAGTCTCACATCTGGCACCATTCTCAAGAACGGGCAAGATGCCCGTTCCACTACAGATGAATTGTTTTGTGGAACAGGCATCTTGCCTGTTCATAAAAAGCTGATTGAGAATGGTGCAACCTCTCAGGTGAGTCCAACTGTGGGGGATTTGCCGGCATCCGACGAGCTCGCAGTTGCGGTCGAAGTACCCGCGGCGCAGCTATCCCCTAGGGAATCTCCCTCATATCGTTTCCGGTTGCATCAAAATAATAAAATCGAGTCAACAGTTAACACTCAACCATTGAGTTTTTCCACCCCTCCTTCTACAGTCAACAGTCAACAGTCAACAGTCAACAATCACCTGACGGTGCAACCGGAATTGATATCACTCAAGTCCAGCCACCATAAAGATTTTACATCTCTGTTAAAAACTCCGGCGATCGCGGCCAACGCCGAAATCCCCGAAGCAGTAAACAGCAACGCCCGACAGCTAGGCGGTACTCTACAAATCAGTCAAGCGGGCAATCCTGAGGGCGTTTACGTTGCTGAGGTGAAAATTCGCTTTGTCAATTCCAGAGGCGAAGCTGTTGATAAAAAAGGGAATCCGGTTGAGGGCAGAATTTCGGAAGATTTTATCCGAGGCGAGCTCAAACTCAAGGCGGGGGATAACTACAGCCCGTCAGTTGTACGATCGGATTTGCAGCAGTTGCAGCAATTGGGATTGTTTGACAAGGTTACGGTTTCGATCGAAGAAGTTGGCACGGATATTAATGTAATCTACAACGTTCAAGAGCGATCGGCTCGCTCTTTTAGCGTGAGTGCCAGTCTTAGTGATGATGTTGGCGTTGCTGTTCCTCTTTCCTATACCGATCGAACTTTCGGCCGGGTTCCGCAGCGGCTGGCGGTGGAACTTCAGCCCAGCCTCCGAGGTATCGAGTACGATGTCCAGTTTGTCAGCCCTTACGTTGCCGCCGAAGACCGTTTGGGATACAGTGTGAGAGCTTTTGGCGATCGCAAAATATCGGAAATTTTCAACAAAGATATTGATTTGCCCAACGGGGACCGGGTACGGGAAATTCGGGTGGGGGGAAATCTCAGGTTTACCAGACCTTTGGGCGAGTGGCAATCGACTTTGGGATTAAATTATACAAATATCAGCACGCGCGATCGCAACTTAGATATCGCCCGCCGCGACGAACTCGGCAATCCTCTCACTTTCAGCGGCAGCGGCGTTGACGAGTTATACACAGTTTCTTTTGGTGCGATGCTCGATCGGCGCGACAATCCCTTCGACCCAACCAGTGGCTGGATTCTCAGCCTCAGCACCGAGCAGTCGATACCTCTGGGGCGAGGTAACATTGTGAGTAACCGGCTGTTGGCGAATTACATACAGTATGTACCAATTACTTGGCTCGGCCGCGGCGACTCCGAGGCCTTGCCAGAAATGTTGGCTTTTAACTTGCAAGCGGGGACTGTAATTGGGGATTTGCCCCCAACAGAAGCTTTTCGCCTCGGCGGTCGCAATTCCGTGCGGGGTTACGATAGCGGGGATATTGGCAGCGGCCGGAGCTATTTTTTGGCTTCCGGCGAATATCGGTTTCCTGTCAGCAGGGATGTCGGCGGCGTGATATTTGTTGATTTTGCGTCGGATTTGGGAACGGGAGACAGCGTGTTGGGAAAACCGGCGGTAGTCAGGGACAAACCGGGGACTGGGGCGGGTGTTGGGGTGGGTGTGAGGGTGCGATCGCGCTTTGGATTAATTCGCTTAGATATGGGGGTTAGCGACTCCGGCGATCTCAAATTTATACTCGGTACAAAGCAACGATTTTAAATTAGTCATCAGTCAGCAGTCATTAGTCACGAGTTAAGTGTAGATACAAGAAGCGATTTTAATTGCCAGTTGCTAAAAAAGGTTTCAGTCTACGGTTTTAAACAGCGCCGTGTCGGTGATTGCTGCGTCTGATTGGGCGAGTTGTCGATCGTATAATTGAGTTTGATTTCGTTCCCCAACCCAACCTACAAAGTGTTCACTATATGTTTGTGGTAGTAATTGAAATTAATTGCCATACAGCACCTCGGTAAGGACACAACGGGAGCATCTCAGTTTTGCTTGTAAATGCGTGCGAGCCGGACGCTCGCTATATGTATATACTGTGCCGGACAGGACAATCGCACTCCAAAAAAACGCTTTTTACTCTCTGCTGAGATGCTCCCGAGACAACGTTGTTGTATCCTGTGTTGTAGGTAATTGAGAATTGCTATATTTATCCTAGTAACTACTTAACGCTTTGGTTTCTTCAGATCGACAGTTTTGGGCTTAGCCGCCGGAGTGCGCGGATAAAACTTAAACTTAGTGAGCGCAGCACTTGCCGATTTAGCCACACCGCTATCTGTATCTCGCAAAGATTTTTGTAACAGTGGAATCACTTTTTCAGACTTAATCATTGCTAGTGCTTCCACAGCGGCTCCGCGCACCTCCGGGTGAATATCTTGAGCTAATTTTCCCAAGGTTTCTATTGCTCGCTGACCTTCTGCTCTCAGAGCATTAGCAGCAGCCATTTTACCTAAAGCAGACGCTGCAAACTTGCGAGTTTCTTTGTCCTGACTTTGAACACATCCCATCAACTGCGGTAGGGAATAGCTTGGTGCTTGTCTGGCAATTGGAAGCGGTTGTTCGGCTACTGGTTGAGGTAAATCAATTGATTGTGGTTCTGAAAAATCTGTGTAATTTAACTCTTCTTGAAATTCTGTTTGATTTAACTCACTTGGCTGTTCCTGCCAAACTTCTTGTTGTGGTAAATATTCTCCAAATTCTGTGGGATTTAACTGACTGAACTGCTCCTCCGGGACTTCTTGTGGTTGTACATTACTCTCGTACTGATCTTGCAAAGACCTGATAGTAGCTTGCATCTGAGCTTCGTGAGCTTTCAACTGCTCGTTAGCGGCTTGCAACTGGCTCTCGTATTGCTCTTGCAAAGCCTGCATATTTAACTGCATCTCAACCTCGCGGTTCTCATATTCCTCAGCAGTTTGCCTCAAGCGAATTTCGTGTTCATTTTGCAGGTTTTGCAAATGTTGCTCCATCTGAGCTTGATAATTTAGATGCAATTCGTCAGCAACTCTGAGTAAATGATGTTCGTGTTCTGCTTGCAGAGATTGTATATTTTGCTGCATCCTAGCATTGTTAGCAGCTTCTAATTCCTCGCTGATTTGTCGCCGCAGCTCATCCTCGTCTGCGCCAGCAACTTGTTGAAGCTGACTGTCGCGTTCTGCCTGAACTTGTTTGAGCCTGGTTTCGTATTGATTCGCAACTTGTTTGAGCTGATTTTCGTATTGGGTAGTAACTTGTCTGAGTAAATTTTCGTGTTCGATAGTAGCTTTTCTAAGCTGATTTTCCCGTTCTCCTTGCTGAGTTTCGACAGCTTGTTGCACCCGAGACATCTGAGCTAATTCTATTTCCTCAGTAATTCTGCGAGTTTGCTGCAAGTATTCTTGCTTTTGCTTGTTTAACCGCTTTTCAACCAACCAGTAAGCAACTGCTATGCCTGCCAAAAAACCTACGATCGCTCCTATGATAGCCACAACTGAGATCCTCCCAACAAAATAGTTATACTGAACTTTTTACATTTAACCATACAGCCTCCTGTAACCGCCCAGTAGCAGCAGCCAGGCTGTCACTGCCAGCCAGTGAACGGCCACCGCAGGCCAGATAGAACCGCTTTGCAGGTATGCGATGGAGCACGCAACTCCCAAGATTGCCGCCAGCAGCAAAAACACTGGATTCATAAAGGTCGATCGACCAACCGGGTAAAAAGTCAGCGCGTTCAGCGGGTGGTAAACTACAAAAAGCGCCAAACTCGTGCATCCCCAAAACCACAGGATTAACCCAGAAGCATTCTCGAACGGGTGCGGCAGCATTAACACCCGGAACAATAATTCCTCGGTGATGCCCGGACTTAACAAACAGCCAAGAAGCACTCCCACAATTGTACGCCGAGAGGTTTGCACGTCTATTTTCAGAAATCCCGACCAAAAACCCACGGAAAGAGCGATCGAAGTGTAAACCAGCGCGAGCATAGCTGCAACCAGCCAATCAGTGAAATCGGGAATAGTTGAAAAAGCCAGGGTGACGCGACGTATCAGGAATCCCGGCAGCGCCATCGCACTAAAATTTAACATAATCAAACTGATCCTTAAAATTTTCCAAGAGATGTTAGCAGTAAGTTGACCCGTTTATGCAAAACCAATCATCGCAGCCCGTCAGAGTCCGTGTTTTTGTTTCGGGATTAGTTCAAGGAGTAGGATACCGATATTCAACGATGAATCAAGCAAAGTATTTCGGCCTCAGCGGCTGGGTGAGAAATCTCCCAGACGGCCGCGTCGAGGCTGTCTTTGAAGGAGCCAAAAAAGCTGTTGAAGGAATGATTGACTGGTGCCGCCGCGGCCCCACCGGTGCTACGGTTAGTGCGTTGGTTTTGGAATACGAAGACCCGGAGGGCGAGCGCACTTTTGAGATCCGTCGATAAAAGAATAAACGGCATAAACTGCGGTTGAAACCGCTATTATAGAAACGAAGTCTGCCTAGTCTACGGCAGGCTTCGCTCACGCAGACTAAACAATGAATCGCATAAAAATCGCGAATTTTGTATTGCCACTTATCAATGATTAGCAAGTTGACTTAATGAGAGCGAACAACTGAGCAACTTTGGTCAAATCTTTATCTCCTGGCGCTATTTCTACGCCGCTAGAAAGGTCAACACCGCTGAAGTTATTGCCGATCGCGCTGTCAATTGCATTTAAAATATTATCGGGTGTTAAACCGCCCGCCAGCAGCCAAGGACACTGCGGTCTAAACTCTGATAACATCATCCAGTCGATCGTTTTTCCAGTACCGCCTAATTGCTCTGGATGGTAAGCATCTAGCAGTAAAGTATCGACACGAACAGCGTAAATAGCTGCAGTTTCTAGAGTTTCAGGAGTCTTAACTCTCAAAGCTTTGATAATTTCAATTCCCGGCAAAAACTCCCGCAGCCGATCGCAATATTCCGGCGTTTCATCTCCGTGTAACTGCACCCCGCTTAAATTTGACTCTGCCGCTACTTGACAGATGTTTTTTATTGTGGTGTTGGCAAAAACGCCGATGCGATCGACATTTTCCGGCAACTGCTCGACAATGACGCGAATAGTTTCTGGGCTGACATAGCGGGGGGAAGCCGGCACGCAGATAAACCCCAAAGCCTGGGCTCCCAAGCGGGCGATCGCAATTCCTTGGTCTAATTTAGTGATTCCGCAAATTTTAACCCGCACTCTTCCTCCTAGCTTCCGAATTTGTATCAAAATATCAACGAATTGTTAACTATTAAAACAAATCTTAGTTTAATGCAAACCGCTTTTTATAATCTTGGAAATCAATTTATCTGTGAAATCAGGAGATAAAAACATGATCGACTCATCTTTGCTGTTAGCCGTACAATCTACCGTTCCCTCAACGCCGGAGTGGTCGCCACTGGTAGGACTGACAATGATTTTATGCAATTTGCTGGCGATCGCGATCGGCTACTACGGCATCTCCAAGCAACACCGAGGCAAGGGCCCAGCTTTACCCGTTCAAGTGCCTGGAATGTTCAAAGGCTTCGGCATACCAGAATTGCTAGCAACAGCCAGCTTCGGCCACTTGCTCGGAGCCGGAGTAATCTTGGGCTTAGGTAACGCCGGAGTTCTGTAAAAATCAGGGGAAAGGCAAAGGCAAGGGGTAGAAAAGATATAATAGAAACTCTTTCTTGCTCTCCTTTCCCAGGAAAATTCATGCAGACAGGTTGGCGAATCGGCTCTTTATTTGGCATCCCCCTACTTATAGATTATTCGTGGTTTATAATTTTAGCCTTAGCAACCCGCGAATACGCCAGCAGTTACCGCCTGTGGGGGCCTGCGCTCTCCTGGAGTGCGGGGTTGGCAATAGCTCTGCTGCTGTTTGCTTCCGTACTCTTGCACGAACTCGGACACAGTTTGGCTGCCATATCACAAGGCATTAAAGTTAATTCTATTACCCTATTTTTATTTGGCGGAGTAGCTTCGATCGACTCAGAATCAAAAACTCCCGGTCAAGCTTTTCAAGTAGCCATGGCAGGCCCTTTCGTCAGCTTTGCGCTGTTTTTAATCCTCGGTTTGGGTTCTCAAGTTCTTCCCCCGAAAAGTTTGCTAGCAATTGTCACCGAAAGGGTAGCACTAATCAATCTCGTTTTGGGATTATTTAACTTAATTCCCGGTCTGCCTTTGGATGGAGGACAAGTTTTAAAAGCAGCTATTTGGAAAATCACCGGCTCTCGATTTGTCGGCGTTCGCTGGGCGGCAAAAACAGGACAAGTTTTAGGTTGGCTGGGCGTTGCCTTGGGTCTGAGTTTATGCTTGTTAGCGCGCGATTACGACGGTTTGTGGATTGCGCTGATCGGCTGGTTTGGCATTCGCAATGCCACTGCTTATAGCCGATTTACTTCACTGCAAGAAGCCCTGCTCAAAATTAAAGCCAGCGATGCGATGAGTCGCGAGTTTCGAGTTGTAGATGCAGATTTGACTCTGCGAGAATTTGCCGATCGATATTTGTTAGAAGTCAATCCGTTTCCATTTTACATTGCTGCCACCAACGGCCGGGATTTGGGCTTAGTGTCGATCGACGATATCCGCTTCACTGAACGCAGTCACTGGCAACTTCAGACTTTGCACAACATTTTGAAACCCCTCCAAAAAACCCCCACAGTCTCCGAAAAAGCATCCATTGCAGAAGTAATTAACAACATGGAAGCCCGTCAACTTTCCCGAATCATCGTCCTCTCGCCGATTGGTTCAGTAGCGGGGACGATCGATCGGGGTGACGTGGTTAAAGTTTTGGCAAAATACCTCAAACCGCAGATTTCAATCGCCGACATCAAGCGCAGCAAAGAAGAAAACAGTTATCCGCAGGGATTGCAGTTAAGTGCGATCGCCAAAACCGCACAAGAAAACTAAAAATTTGGCATTAGTCAAACAATTTGGGATTTGGGATTTGGGATTTGGGATTTGGGATTAAAAGAAGAAGAACCCCCGGATTCATCTGTGCAGACCATGTAAAATCCAATTCCACGATCTCAAATCAAAAATCCCAAATTGTTTGATTTGATAAGTTAAGAGGGGTGCATTTTTTCAAGGAAAGTTGAAAAAATAATTATCAATATGCCCAAATTTTTGCATCAATTTCATCATAAATTGAAGGATAGAGGCTGGAGTTGGAAAAACTTAACTCATTCCTTCCCCTTCCCTGACTTGCAACCTCTTGCTATTATCTGGATTGTCGTGACGGGAACTCTATTAGGAGTGCGGCATTTAGGCGGGTTGCAGCCATTGGAATTAAATGCTTTCGACCTCATGGTGCAGTTGCGCCCCGATCCAGGTGCTGACCCCAGGTTACTGGTAGTAACAATCACAGATCGGGACATCAATACTATTGAAAAATGGCCAATTTCCGATCGCACTTTAGCAAAAGCGATCGCCCAAATAGCGCGTCTTGAACCCACAGCTATTGGCATAGATATAATTCGCGCGACTCCCTACGAACCGGGGAATGCAGAATTAGCAACTCAACTGAAAAACCCCAAAGTATTTCCCATTACCTTCATCGGCAACTCAGAGTACGATCGAGCTCCGCCACCTCCCAACATACCAAAAGAACGGATAGGAATTAACGATTTAGTCCTCGATCCTGATGGTAAAGTGCGTCGAAATTTGATGTTTTCTGGCGATGGTAAAACGACACATACTTCATTTTCAATGCGGCTAGCTTTTGCCTATTTGGATAGCCAAAAAATAGCTTCTAAATTGACAGAAAAACAAGAAATTCAGGCTGATAAAACAGTATTTTCCAAATTGCGATCGGACTCAGGAGGTTATCAAAACATTAATGCCCAAGGCTATCAAGTCTTACTCAATTACCGCTCTGCTGAAAATATAGCAAAGACAGTGACACTAACTCAAGTTTTGGAGCAAAAAGTCGATCCTAAATTGGTGAAGGGTAAAATAGTCCTAATAGGCGTTACAGCCATAAGTGTCAACGATTTATATTTCACCCCTTACAGCGCTACTGCAAGCGGAAACCAGCCGATGCCTGGGGTATTAATTCACGCAACGGCCACCAGCCAAATTCTGAGTGCAGTTTTAGACGGCAAAGGGCTATTTTGGTATTGGGACGAATGGCAAGAAATTCTCTGGATCGCTGTTTGGAGTGCAGTGGGCGGCTGTTTAGCTTGGCGGCTAGAAAAATCGCTGAGTTTGATGGGAAGTGCGATCGCAGCTTGCGGCTCATTATTCGGATTCACCTTTTTCCTATTCATGCAACAGGGGTGGATACCTCTAATTCCCCCTGCTCTGGCACTTTTAATCACCGCAGCAGTTGCAGTCACCTATAAGTACGAGCAGTCGAGGCAACAGGAAGGGATTGTGATGAAATTATTAGGACAACAAACTTCACCCGCGATCGCAAATGCCCTGTGGAAAGAGCGCGTCCATCTGCTCGAATCAGGGTTATTGCCAGGGCAAAAAGTTACTGCTACCATCATCCTCACCGACTTGCAGGGTTTTAGTACAATCTCCGAAAAACTACCGCCAGAAGTAGTAATGAGTTGGTTAAATGAGTATTTATCAGCAATGGCCCAAGAAGTCCAAGAACATCAAGGCGTGATTAATAAATTTACCGGAGATGGAATGCTGGCAGTATTTGGCGTACCCATTCCGCGCACCACTCCAGAAGAAATTGCGGAAGATGCTCGCCTCGCCGTATCTTGCGCTTTAGCCATCAGTTCCTGCTTGCCACAAATGAATCAAAATTGGAGCGATCGCGGTTTACCGGCCGTAAAAATGCGAGTAGGCATCTTTACAGGGCCTGTTATGGTGGGTAGTCTGGGAGGCGCAACCCGTTTAGAATATGGAGTGATCGGCGACAGCGTAAATATTGCCTCTCGGCTCGAAAGCTGCGAAAAAGATCGGCAAGAGGACACTTGCCGGATATTGATTGCAGAAGAAACCTTACTGCATCTGGCAGACAAATTTGAGGTAGAATCTTGGGGAGCTTTGCTTTTAAAAGGCAGGGAGCAAAAAGTTAATGTCTACCGGATTTTGGGAAGGAAAAACAAAGAAAAAGAGAGAATCTATCCCTGAAAAATCATGGATTTCATATGAAAAAAACTACTAAGTTTATCATCAATCTGACATCTGTTGCCTCAATAGTATTGATAGCAACACTTAATGCTTCCCCATTAGCAGTTGTGGGACAGCCGACTCCAAACAACGTAGATGGCGGGCCACCCACTCGATCGGGAGGGCCGCGCTTCATTCAGCCTACTGAAGATCCTCTGACACCGAGCAATCCAGGGCCACCGAGAAGTTCACCGGGACCGACGCGCCGAGCAAGTCAATGCGTCAAGGGTAAGATAAAGCTAACAGCCTTAGTACCACCAAATAAAATCGGACGCACTGTTTCAGAATATCCTCTATTCTTTTTCTACTTACCTCAAACAGACGCGCCACTAGCCGAGTTTGTCCTCCAAGATGAAAACGGAAAACAGATTTATCAAACAACCCTCAAAATTAACAATTCATCAGGAGTCATCGGCGTTAGTATCCCCGCCAATCAAAATGTGTCGCCATTGGAAGCAGGGAAAAATTACCGTTGGTCTGTGGCATTGATTTGCGAGACTGAAGACAGATCTGCAGATGTGTCGGAAACAGGTATTGTGCGTCGAGTTGAACTGAGTGCAGATATCCGCAGTCAATTAGAGAAGGCAGATCCGCGCCAGAAAACCGTTATTTACGCTCAGAATGGGATTTGGCAAGATGCCCTCAGCACTTTAGCTGCCGCTCGTCGCGCTAATCCTAACGATGCAGAATTAGCTGCTGATTGGGAAAGCTTGCTGGATTCAGTGACATTGGGCGGAATTGCCAAAGAGCCGATCGTTGAAATTGAGCAGCAGCCATAGATGAGTTTTCCGATTTTAGATTGGCGATTTTAGCGAGATACCCGACTTCTTCAAGAAGTTAGGTATCTAGTATCTAATATATTTTCCTTCTTCCATCTTCCTTCAATATCTGCTATATCCTGCCATTCCCGATCCGAAAGCGGCTGCACTTCCAAATCAATTTCAAAACAGCGACAAGCGGCCGCACTCAAAACATCAATTACAGTTGCAATCAAATCATTCCCATCGGAAGATAGAGGTAATTTCACAGGAATTAATTCCTCCCCGAACACTTGAGAAAACAATTTAACATCTGGCTGCAAACGCATCGAACCGTGCTGCAAAATAGCATCCCCCCGTCGCAATTGGGCGCTACCAATTAACTTGTGGCCATCAAGTGTAACTAAATCCGCACCCGTCGCAGTACCAAAACAATTCGGATTGTGAATATAACCCCTTCCAGCTTCCCCGTAGTGCAAATCCAAACCCATCGCCCTCCAACCCTCAATCAAAAACTCGCAAATAGTCTGATAAGCTTTCATACGGCTGCTTCCAAATCCCGACGCCACAACTGCATAAGTTAAATCCCCTTGGTGCAGCACGGCGCGCCCGCCGCTGGGCCTCCTCACGAACTCCACAGGCATTCCCTGCCAAAACAACTGCTGCCAAAACTCCGGCCACCTGCGCTGGTGGTAGCCCAAGGAAATCGCCGCCGGTTGCCAAGTGTAAAATCGCAGAGTTGGGGGATTTTTGCCCGCTAGATGCTGTTCCAGTAGCCATTGGTCGATCGCCATCTGCACGCTACCAGACGCCGACAACAGTGGAATTAAACGCCATACAGAATTAGCCATCAGTTCCCACTCCT
The DNA here is from genome assembly GCF_036701085.1 of Microcoleus sp. Pol7_A1. NCBI lineage: Bacteria > Bacillati > Cyanobacteriota > Cyanophyceae > Oscillatoriales > Microcoleaceae > Microcoleus > Microcoleus sp. Pol7_A1. The sequence continues at coordinate 19,729 of NZ_JAUBQD010000046.1, read as the reverse complement.
GAGTTCGCACTCAATAATTCGCAGAATGTTTTAAAATTAGTAACAGTTTTTTGGGCCTGTCTTGTCAGTTGGTACAAGTTTTACCGAGCCGGTGCTTTAGAAATAAATAGAAAAAATAATCGCAGAACCATGAGCAACAGTGTAATTGTCATTAACGACGAAAAATTTGAAACAGAAGTCCTGAAAGCTGAGCAACCAGTGCTTGCCTATTTTTGGGCTAGTTGGTGCGGGCCTTGCAAACTGATCGCGCCTTCGGTAGACTGGGTGGCGGCTAACTACAGCGATCGGCTGAAAGTGGTTAAAATGGAAATTGACCCCAATCCTAATACTGTGAAGCAGTATAAAGTAGAAGGAGTCCCAGCTCTCAGGCTGTTTAAAAATGCCGAAGTAGTGCTTTCTCACGAGGGAGCTATTACTAAACAAACTTTGATCGGTTTGCTCGACGCTCACTTATAAAGTTTGGAAATGATTGGGGAGTTTCCAACTCCCAACTCACAATTATAGCAATCGCAATTTTTTTTTACATCTCTCTTTTTTCCTCGATGTTCCTCTCAGACTCTGCGCCCTCTGTGGTTATTAAAAATACATTCACAAAGCAAATAAAAATGCCAAAGCAAAAAAATAAATAATATTGATTCAATATAAAAAGATTCCTTAAAATCCCAAAAAGTTACAAAAAATATGCAATTTGCCAAACGTTTAGAGCCACTGCAATTTAATGTATTTGCCGATATGGATCGGGCAAAAGCTCAAGCTAGAGCAGCGGGGCAGAATGTGATTGACTTGTCTCTGGGTTCTTCGGATTTGCCGACCGCTGCTCACATTACAGATGCGATCGCACATTCTTTGTCGGACTCCAGCACCCACGGCTATTTGCTGTTTAACGGGACGAAATCTTTCCGGGAAGCCGCAGCTATTTGGTACGAGAAAAAATTTGGGATTTCAGTAAATCCAGAAACCGAAGTGCTGCCGTTAATTGGTTCCCAAGAAGGCACGGCGCACCTGCCTTTAGCTGTACTCAACCCCGGAGATTTTGCTTTGCTGCTCGATCCGGGCTATCCTTCCCACGCGGGCGGCGTGCATTTGGCCGGCGGTCAAATTTATCCGATGCCGATATTAGCAGAAAATGCGTTTTTGCCGATATTTGAAGATATTCCGACAGCAGTGTTGGCTCAGTCGAAGATGATGGTTTTGAGCTATCCTCACAATCCTACAACTGCGATCGCACCTGTTGCTTTTTTTGAGAAAGCTGTGGCTTTTTGTCGCGAACACCGGCTAGTTTTAGTTCACGATTTCCCTTATGTGGATTTGGTATTTGACGATCGCAATTATGGAATTGAGGCGACTGGGAGCGAGGAAAACCGCAAATTGATGGCGCCGTCAATTTTTCAGGCAGATCGAGATAAGAGTGTGGCGATCGAGTTTTTTACACTATCCAAATCGTACAGTATGGGAGGTTTTCGAGTCGGATACGCGATCGGTAATTCCGAACTAATTGCAGCGCTGCGACAGGTAAAAGCAGCAGTAGACTTCAACCAATACCGAGGGATTTTGAACGGAGCGATCGCAGCTTTAACAGGCCCCCAAGATACCGTCAGAACAAGCGTAGAAACCTTCAGAAAACGGCGGGATGCCTTTGTAAACGCGCTGCAGGGCATCGGCTGGCAAGTCCCCGTACCCCCTGCCACCATGTACGTCTGGGCGAAACTGCCGGAACCTTGGGCCCAAGATTCCGTGAAATTTTGCACTCAGCTAGTACAAAGTACAGGAGTCGCAGCTTCCCCCGGTGCCGGTTTCGGGAAATCAGGAGAAGGCTACGTGCGATTTGCCTTAGTCGAGTCGCCAGCAATTTTGGAAGCAGCAGTTAGAAAAATTGCTGAGTTTTAAAATTGAGCGATGTAATCTGTGTCAACTTAAGCCGAAACACCGTTCTAATACTTAGGTACACCGGACTTGAGCTTTGAGGCAGGGGTTTAACCCCTGCCTGAGTGGGGTTTGGGCGTTTTTGGCGACACTCTTTGGGCATGGCGCCTAAGTCCCTACCCGCAGCTCAAGATTGGTTGGTGCAATTGCTAAAATATTGTGATTTATACCTAAAGGAATAGATATTTGCACGGAGTATCTGTCAAAATTTCAGTTAAGAAATGTTAACGCGAGGCATCTTGAGAATTGTCAGTTCCGCTCACCCACTCTAAAAATCCTTGAAATGAATTCTGTCGGGGCAGCGATTGTTCCGTAGCGGCGATCGCACATCCCAAAAATACCATACTCCCCAAAATTGCAATCAGCGGAAAATGCTTGCCCAGCCCAAAATCGCGCTGAATGCGAGCTAGCGGCCTGCTCTCGCGCCTGAGCATCTTTCCCACAGTCAGTTGTTTGAGACAAAAAGGATCGCGCACAAAATGACCGCTCCAGCTAATTACTAAATGAGAATGGCAGTGAGGACAAGTGAATAGTCCGCTAACCATCCCGACTGGGCCTACGACGCTGGAACGGTTGCATATCGGGCAAGTGACAGAATGAGTGTTATAGGTGGGAGCGTTCATAACTGTTTTTCTTGAGTAAAAAAAAACCAACAACTAATTGGGAGCCTGTGTTAACGCCTAAGGTATAGACCTGAAGAGGCACTTTTCCTTAATTCCTAGTTTACCGCTCGGATCGGGTCGATCGCAGCTCATTGCTTTGGAAAACCTTCAAATTGCCAATCCCGCAACGAGTGCAAGTCGGGAGTACAGGTGAGATTGTATTGCAACGGAGTAACCGTTATTCTGTTGTCGCGAATAGCTTGTACGTCCGTAGGAATATCATGCAACACCGCCGAATCGGGGATCTCTTCTATATCTTCTAACAATTCCCCAGCTAGCCAATAATAAGTTTTGCCGCGCGGATCGGTGCGCTTTTGAAATATGTCGAAATAGCGGCGAATTCCTTGACGGGCGATCGCAACTCCGGTAATTTCTGCTTGTGTGACTGCTGGTATGTTGACATTCAACAGCACCGGTTTGGGCATTGGCTGTTTTTCCAACTGTGCCAGCAAGGTAACAGCGAAATCCACCGCCGGTCCAAATTCCTGCGAAGTATAGCTCGCGAGGCTGAAAGCAATGCTGGGAATGCCTTCCATAATTCCTTCCATTGCTGCCGAAACCGTGCCCGAACAGATGATGTCCGTGCCTAAATTGGGCCCGTGGTTGACGCCGGAAAGGACAAAATCCGGCGGTTTGTCAAGTAAAGCCCACAAAGCGAGTTTCACGCAGTCGGCGGGAGTTCCCGAACAAGCCCAAGCTTGGACTGCAGGATCAAAAATAGATTCGACAATTTCGGCGCGGATGGGTTGGTGCAGGGTGAGGCCGTGACCGGTAGCGGATCGCTCTCTGTCGGGACAAACTACGCTCACGTCGTGACCGGCAGCGGCGAGAGCGTTGGCGAGGCTGCGGATGCCTTGTGCAAAGATGCCGTCGTCGTTGCTAATTAAAAGTTTCATTGAAATTTTTATAGGCCTTATAACAATACTAAACTAGATTCAACTAGGGCGATCGCTCTAACATCGAATTACCTATTACGAATTATCCGTAAATACCGAAAATCTAAAATCTAAAATCTAAAATCAACAAGACTGTCGAGCCAAAATTGCGCTAAACTCAACTTGGCTCAAAACTGCCATCAATCTAAAATCTAAAATCTAAAATCTAAAATCAAAATGACTGTCCAGCTAAGCGACATTGAAACTCAACTAGAAACCCTCGGTCAAGAGTCCAAAAGTGCGATCGCCACTGCCAATACCCTCGAACAACTCGAACAGTTGCGCGTCGGCTACCTCGGCAAAAAAGGTCAACTATCTCAAATTTTAGGCATGATGGGTAAACTGTCGCCAGACCAGCGGCCCAAAGTAGGTGCGATCGCCAATACTGTAAAAGAATCCCTGCAAGCCGATTTAGAAGACAAGCGCGCCGCCCTCCAAACCGCCCAAATCCAAGCCAAATTAGCCTCAGAAACCATCGATGTCACCATGCCGGGGATTTTTCGCCCCCAAGGCCGCGTTCACCCCTTAAACGCCGTCATAGACCGCGCTCTCGATATATTTGTCGGCCTCGGATACACCGTCGCCAACGGCCCGGAAATGGAAACAGATTATTATAACTTCGAGGCGCTCAACACCCCGCCGGACCACCCAGCGCGGGATATGCAAGATACATTTTACCTGCCAGGAGGCGACTTGCTGCGGACTCAGACATCATCTGTGCAAATTCGCTACATGGAACAGCACAAACCACCGATTCGGATTGTCTCTCCCGGCCGCGTTTACCGCCGCGATACTGTTGATGCTACTCACGCGGCAGTCTTTCACCAAATTGAACTTTTAGCAATTGATGAAGGTCTGACATTTACTGACTTGAAAGGCACGATTAAAGAGTTTTTGCGGCAAATGTTCGGGCAAGATTTGCCGATTCGTTTCCGCACCAGTTACTTTCCGTTTACGGAGCCTTCTGCCGAAGTAGATTTGCAGTGGAACGGCAAATGGCTGGAAGTTTTGGGCTGCGGAACGGTCGATCCTAATGTTCTTAAAGGAGTGGGTTTAGACCCAGAAAAATATACTGGGTTTGCGGCCGGTTTTGGGGTCGAGCGGTTCGCAATGGTACTTTATGAAATCGACGATATTCGCCGGGTTTATGCTAGCGACTTGCGCTTTTTGCGGCAATTTTAAAGCATGGTTTGGGGTCGGTTCTACAAACCCTCTAGAGATTTTGCTTAAGCTACATCAATTTTTCTGTTTCAAGTAAGCAGACAAGAGCGACAAAACCATAAGATATGGTGGGCGGGTGAGTGCAAGTAACTCTTGCTATCCGACTTCTTGCAGGTCAAAACCCGCCCCCTCACATCAGTTTATTCATGCCCGCTTACTTAAGTAGACAAGGCCTTTGCACTTACCTACTTATTTATTTTCTAATTGCTAAAAACATCCTTGATGCTGTCAACAGCGCGCTCTACAGCATTTTTGGTATTATCTACTGCTTCCTGAGTCCGAGCTGAATCTTCCGATGCTCTTTTCTCAATTGTGGCCGCATCTTTCTTAGCTTTGCGCTCTACGACACTACCATCCTCCGATGCTCGATCGACTTTAGCAGCATTTGTCTTGGCAGTTTCCTTAACCTTCTCTTCTGTATCTCGGATGAAGTTCTTGGCTCGTCCAGCATCTTTGCTGGCTTTTTCTTGAACCTTATCGCCCGCATCTGGATCTGCTGCCATCGAGTTTACAGCAGGAGATGCCATTGCTGCGGTGTTGGAGAAGAACGCACCAGACCAAACGAAGGCCATCGCTGACACGCAAAGCACAGTTGCAGCCATCCAGCGCCCTAAAGTCGAAAGCCGTGTTGTAAAAGAATTCAGTTTCATACAATACACAATGAGATATGACATTCTATTTCTAACCGATCAGAGCGCTCGGCTGAACCGTTCTCTAGAGAGAGGTTATCCGCCGACCAACCGTTAAAAAATTTCCCTCTTTTGATAGATGGAAGCAAGGAATGTCAGTCAATTGTAGATTTTAGATTTTAGATTTTAGATTTTAGATTTTAGACTTTACTCTACAACCGCCATGTGGAATCTTGAACTTTGGTGAGCCGATTTTAGATTAAAGATTAAAGATTAAACAATTGATATCAAATCTATTAGAAGCGGAATTATTCATATATCTCTTCTCTGCATCTGCCCTCATCTGCGTCAATCCCTTGTCATCAGCGGTTCGAGAAATTATATTTTTTTAACCGCAAATGAGGGCAGATAAACACAGATTAACGCAGATGAATTAGATCGAGTCCGGTTGCAGCGTCCGTGATTGTTGACAGTTGACTGTTGACTGGATTTTACCAAAACGATGCTGCCGGATTTGATACAGCGCTTTGCATCTAAATGGAGTACACCCCTCCCCAACCCTCCCCGAAGTTCGATGAGGGCGCCCGATAGGGCGGGTGGGGTCGAAGGTACTTCACTTAGTTGAAATCTGCTGTATTTACGAATAGGTTGTTTCGGAGATTGTGTGTGGGATGTCAATATATAATACTTAACCAACAACTAATGACTAATCGCAATTCAGGATAAAAGTCAATACTGTTTCATCGATTCCCTTTAGTTTCAATGGCTTATATTTAACAATTCGATTTTCCTCAACATAATCTGCAACCGCAGCCGAAATTAGCACAGTGTTTGGTTGCGCCACCTCTTGCAGGCGGGCGGCAATATTCACGCTCGGCCCGATCGCAGTATAATCCGATCGGTCGGGGCCGCCAAACATCCCTACCACCGCAGTACCCTGGTGAATTCCGCAGCGAAACCGCACCGGAAGCACCCCATTTTCCCCAACAATTCCCTGCTCCAACCAGCCCTTGTTAAGCTCCTTCAGAGCTTGCAGCATTTGGCTAGCAGCAGCTACAGCGCGGCGTACTTGCTCGTTAGGCGTTAGTTCCTCGGGCGCGCCAAAGAAAGCCATTACCGCATCTCCGACAAACTTGTCCACCGTACCGCCGCTGTCAAAAATAGCCTTAGTCATTGCCGCCAAATATTCATTCAAAAGCTCAGCTACCCGGCGCGAGCGCAGCGTATTTGACATTTCCGTAAAACCGACAATATCGCTAAACAGAATAGTAATCAATCGCGGTTCCGGGCGCAAATCCAAAGCCAAATCTCCAGCCGCTGCGGCCTTCACCATCGACGGCGGCAAAAATCGGCGCAGCACCGACTCAGTTAAATAACTGTTCAACTGCTGCACTCGGCGCTCGTTTTGTTTGAGGGCGAGCAAATTCCGCACTTCCGCCAACAATTCGCGATCGTTAAAAGGCTTGGACAAATAAGCATCAGCACCCCGTTCTACTCCTTCAATTCGAGTATCCTCGTCGGCTTTAGCAGTCAGCAAAATTGCCGGAGTTCCCTGCAATTCCTCATCCTCTCGAATCATCCGAATCAAATCCAAGCCCGAGATCAAAGGCATCATCAAATCCGTTATAATTAAATTAGGGTGGCGTTTTTTTGCCACGGCAAATCCTTCTTCTCCGTTGCGGGCGAGCAAAACTGCAAAGCCGGAATCTCGCAAAATTGCCGACACATAAAAGCGCAAATCGGGATTGTCGTCAACCACCAAAACCGTTCCCACTGCTGTTTCCGATCTAACCGGTTCGAGCGCCTCAAAGTTATAATTTTCTGCCTCACTTTCCGACAAATCCGCCTCCACATCTGCAAGTTCCACCGCAGCTTTGGATGAGTGAAACTCCGCAGGTATTTCTAGTACCTGTTCCGGGGGCAAGTGAGTCGAACCGAAGTGCAGCCAAACGGTAAAAGTAGTACCTTCGCCGTAAACTGACTCAACGGAAACTTGACCGCCGTGGAGTTCGACTAATTCTTTGACAAGTGCCAAACCTAAACCGCTGCCTTCGTAGGAACGGCTGGCAGAACCTTCGGCTTGGTGAAAGCGCTCGAATAAATAGGGAATTTGTTCGGTGCGAATGCCGATACCGGTGTCTTTTACTTGCAACAAGCAGTGAGCGCCGGCTGATTCAACTTTCAGGGTGATATTTCCGCCTTCTGGGGTGAATTTGACAGCATTAGATAGCAGGTTGTAAATAACTTTGTCAAATCTTTCAAGGTCCAAATAAAGTAAAGGACATTCTTGCAGTTGGGTAATTAAGTGCAGTCCTTTTTTCTCGCAGTAAGCGCGAAACGACTCTGCGGTAGAGTAACAGAAACCGACCAAATCGCAGGGGCGAAAACTCGGCTGCATCCGTCCGGCATCGAGCCGCTGCAAGTCCAGCAGTTGATTTACCAAGCGCAGGAGGCGGCGGGAATTGCGCAAAGCGATTACTGCTTGTTCGTAGGGCAAGTCTTCTTGGCGCCTGCAAGCTGATTCCAGAGGGCCGATAGTTAGAGTTAGAGGTGTGCGGAACTCGTGGGAAATATTTTGGAAAAACTCGGTTTTGAGCCGATCGGCTTCCAGAAGCCTTTCTGCCTGCTGTCTGGTAGTCTGGTAGAGGCGCGATTGCTGCACGGCCAGAGCAGCTTGAGTTGCCACTATTTGAGCCAGGTCAATGTCTGAGTTGTTCCAGCGGCGGATGCTTCGATTTTGGCGCAGGGAAATGCTGCCGATGATGTTGCCTTCTGAGAGCAAGGGAACGACTAACAGGGCGCGGGCTGGCGATCGAACTTGCAGTTCTGTAACATTTAACTCGGGGTGTTCGTGGAGGTCTTCGATCGCCACCGGCTCTTTTGATACCATAACTTCCAGCAACACCGGATTCCCCCGAATCGGCACCAAAGACTGGGGTAGGGAAGGATGGGCAAAAACCCAGCCGCGAGCTTTATTAGCAGCATCCGCAGAACTCGTCTCATGGCCAAGAGGGTTCGCAACTACATCTGGATCGTTAAAACCCTGTTCTACAGTCACGGTATCTCTCTTTGCGTCGTATAGCCCCACGCATTGGACGTATTCATCATCTTCTGTCCACAGAGATAGGGCGCAGCCGTCAACTTGCAAAGCTTGGCCAAGCTGTTGAGTAATGGCTGCAAAAATATTTTGGGGATCGAGACTCGATCGAATTGCCGTAGTAATAGTATTGACTAAGGCTTCGCGCTTAGCCAGCGCCCGCACCTGTTCGTAAGCCCGGGCTTGAGAAAGCGCCAAAGCCGCTTGGTCGGCCACCGTAATTACCAACTGTACCTCGTGGTCTTGCCACTGGCGCGGTCGATCGAACTTGTGCAGCGCCAAGACTGCCATCAGTTCGACTTTGTAAAACAGCGGTACGATCAAGCTCGATCGAATATTCGCAGCTTGGTAAGCCTGCTTTCGCTGTTGATTATCCCAGTTTAAAACTCGATCGTCAGTTTGGGCATCTTGAATCACCTCTACATCCCGAGTTTCCCAAACCAAATTCGGCAGCAAATCCGGGGATAGTTCGGCGGCAGAAGCCTCTGCGGGCGTGACTTCCTCATCGCCGCCCAACCCTTGAGTTTCGGCCTTCTGGTAAACGAACCACTCATCCGCCACCCGGCCGTCTTGGAACGGCCGCAGCAGACAGCAACTCACCTCAAACATCTGCCCGACGCTTTCCACAATTCTTTGCAGCATTTGCTGGTAATTGGGAGCCGAGCGGATAGTATTGGTAACCGCATACAGCAGCGATTCTTGGCTCAAAGCCCTGCGCAGTTCATTGGTGCGCGTTTTCAGAAGATTGTGAGTCTCAACAGCTTGACTGACAAGAGTTATGAGTTCTTGAGCATCCCAAGGCTTGGTAACGTATTTGAATACTTTGCCAGCGTTAATAGCTTCAACTAAATCTTCAACATCCGTATAGCCAGTTAAAATAATTCGGATCACGTCGGGGTATTGAGCCGCCGTCAGGCTGAGAAACTCCGTACCGCTCATTTTTGGCATTCGCTGGTCGGAGATAATCACCGCAACTTCTCCCTGTTTTGCCAAAATTTCGAGGGCAGCGGGGCCAGATTCGGCTCTGAGCACTTTGTAGTCTCGATGGAAGGTGCGGTAAAGCAAGTCGAGGTTATCCGGTTCGTCATCGACGATCAGAATTTTTAGCTTAGGATTTTCTTGGGAATTCATGCACCGTTCTCCTGTGCCCCGGGGCAGTTCGATTTAATAAGTCTGATGAAAGGAAGAATTCACCGATTTCAATTGCTCAAGTCATACCATTTTCGATTTTCGATTTTCGATTGGTAATGACTGATGAAATAAGAGTTGGGAGTTTGCCGACAGTGCCATTATTTTGGGAAAATGGTATCACAATAATTCGTGGACCTGAAGTTTTTGTGAGTGTGCCGAGGCAAGCATCAACCTTGATTTTTGATGTCTGGGTTTTTAATTCGGAATTCTTCTGAGCCACAGTTATCTATCGTGCACCCCAATTTTATTATTTAATGATATTCACATAAACTCCTCTCCCAAAAAGTTTTCTGAACCCCTTAAATCTATGCAGCACGAGAGCCAACACGAATCGGGCACTTTTAACTGCCGTCTGGATCTCTTAGAATACATAGGAATAACCGTCCTGATTGTGAGTTGATTTGCCAAATTGATGTTTTATTCTGGCTCCTGGGCCTGTTTTATTTGGTATGTGAAAGCTGCCCGCAGCACGATACAATAGACAACCAACATCTTCGCCTGTGTTTTTCCGCACAGGTAACAGCAACTTTAACACTCAGCCAAGGATACAGGTCGCAATCCGGCGCCAAGCCCCTGACTGATATTCGGGGGTGGCCCACAGACAACAGAGCCGTCTGTGGGAGTGACGCAATTGCTGTACCATTTTAGTTAGACTTGCACTTTTTTTCCCGATCGCGGCATTTTTTGTGCCTCCTGCAGACCTTCGACAAGCCAATTACTGCGGCGAAACACCGCAAGCCAGAGCATCCATCTGTTAATCTTAGCTAGGGATGTACTCTGTGGAAACCGGTCAGTCGATTTAGATTTTAGATTTACTCCACAGATGAATCGGGGAGCTTGAACTAGGGTCTAAAATTTTGATCTATCCACGACGAGTGTCGGGGGGTTGTATCGGTTTTTGGGCGGGGTCAATCAGCTCGATCGAGGTTTTGAATGTCTCGATCGCGCGCAGCGCAGAGTATCGCAGCACAGTATCGAGCCGACGGGGGATAAACCCCCGCAGACTGTTTCCCGGCATCCAAATTTAAATTGGACGGTTGGGAGATTAGCCCCTGCCGCAAAAGGCGCCGGCCGGTTCGATCGGGGACGCGCGATCGATTGCCCAGAACTGCTGAAAGCTGGGTTGCCAGGCCGGGGGCCGGCGGTGAACATCCGACGCGCGATCGCGCCCGGTTTTAGTCTAGCCAGTCGTGGAGTTTTTCAATTACCCCTTGAGGGATAAATTATATTCGATCGGGTATTTCCGCAAGCAAAGAGGGGTAGAATTCCGGGAACCTGACCTTAAAACCTTTTTGATTGTTTTTAATACCTTTCCCGCTAAGCTGTCGCGCATTTAATTGGTAAGCTAGTGTTTACTTAAACTCTTGTGTCCTGGGCTCTCCTGCCAGCGATCGAGCTTCAATTTAAATGCCAAGTAGCCGATCCACAAATCTAGTATTCGGGGATAGCTTTTATTTGGTCATAGCTAGAGTTTTAAACCCTAAAAAATTCCAATTTACATCATAAGACTACTTAAAGTCAACAAAAAAAAATGTAATTTAATCTTGCTAATAAACCATGCCTATAAGTTACGTTATAAGATCAGTATAACATCAGTGAACTTTCTAAGAGGGCAGCTTAGAAACCCGCGTAGAAAAATTAATATAGTGGCCTGGCATTGTGAATCCTTCCTTTTTTTCCTCACCCTCTCACGAACAACAAACTCCCGGACTTTCTGGTTTTTCGATCCGGGTGGCTGCACCGAACGACTTGACGCAGCTAGCTGATATTTTGGCCATGAGCTTTCACTCCCGCCAGGGGTTTGTAGAATGGGTGTATCCGGTGTTGCGTTTGGGCATTTATGAAGATTTAAAAAATCGACTGCGTTCTAAGGCAGAACATTACATTTGTCTGGTTGCTGAGCTAGTCTCGCGCGAGGAGGGAACCCAGAATTATAGATCGCACCGAGATCAGCGCATGGCAGGAACAGTAGAAATGGCTCTGCGTTCTCGCTTTCCTTGGCAAATCCCGAGTTCTGAGTATCCTTATTTGTCCAATTTAGCCGTTCACCCAGAGTACCGGCGGCAGGGAGTTGCTCAACAATTACTCAGCAACTGCGAGGAGACAGCCAGAGAATGGGGATTTTCTGAGATTTACCTCCACGTTCTGGAAAATAATCACGCGGCGCGACAGTTGTACTATCAAGCCGGCTATCGGTTGCAACAGGTGGATTGGAATTGGACTTGTTGGCTGTTCGGCCAGCCGCGCCGGCTGTTTTTACGCAAGCAGATTTTGCTCTCATAAGCTAAGTATTAGAATTGATCGTAGGGAATTGGGACGAACCAGGAAAAAGGAAAAAACAGCTATCCGTGCATCTGTGACTTCCGCATCGTGAATTAAGGGAATTGGTAATAGGGAATTGCGACGTAAAAGGAAGAAGTATTGACTTATATACGAGAAAATTATTTAGTTCAGGACTTACGCAGGCATCCTACATATAGCGTGCCGAAAAAAGGATCTTGCGTTTGCTCTCACGATCTTATTGTGTCACTTCGGGGAGGGTATAAGACGCCGACAGCAACCAAATATGTAACTGCTCGCTCCTTAAAAAAAGTACAATAATAATTTATATAATAGTTTATCAACCATTTTTCAAATATTAGAATACTCATTTGAACATCTCAGACGTGACGGTTGTTTGATAGCTTTTTTTCATAAATATAAATTCGGCGGGCAACTAGGGATAACTTTTGTATTGTCTCTAATTATTTTTGGGTGTGTTCAACATTTTTTACGATGCCGAGCGAGCTTTGACCAACCATCGCCAGTTATTCCTGGTTCTATCCCCAATCCTCCCGGGGTCGATAGGTAGTTATCCCGCTCGTAGATCACTTCTGGCCTGACGAGTGGCTGTTAATGGTTCTCCAAATTCTTGCGTTGTAAAATAGCGATAGTTCTCTTCATCTTTTTGAAGATAAATCTCAGCTTCCACTACCACGTTTAGCCTCACCCTCATTCAAATTCATCGATGAGTATTGCCAAAACTATTGACACCTGTTTGATGAAGTCAGAAATTATGAAGCATTTAATACCATTTTTTTAAAGATGTGATAGAGATAAAGAATGTAAAATCCAAGACCATCCGGTGAGAAAACCAATGACGCGAGCGGTGAAAGATGCCAAAATTTCCTTGACTTTTGTGCGGAGTTCGTCAAGATTACTAAACACCGACTTTCGCTAAAAAATCTTTCAGATATTCCCACACTCTTTCTGTCGGATTTACTTCGGGACAAGCCGGAGGCTGAAATAGTAAAATAACATTGTCGGGTAATTCAGATGAGTCCAACTTATGAGCGGGTGCGTTATCTACTTGAATGATGTGTAATTCATGAGGATATTGTATTGACAAAAGTTGTAAATATGCTTCAAAACAAACTTTGTCTAAATGCGAAAACTCCCAAAAAAAACTCTTTCCAGTAGGGATTGATACTGCCCCATACAGCCAAAAACACTCAAATTTCCATTGATGCTTCCCCATGGGCTTTACGCCTGAAAGCGTCAGCTTGCGCCGACTTTATTGTATGTAGTCCTAGGCGAGTTTCATCGCTACACCAGTAAGTAACTTTTTTATATTTGTTTACTTGAGGTAAAGCTTTGTCTAGTAAAGCTTTTATCTGTTGATGTAAGTTATTTTTAAATTCATTAATTGCCGTAGATTTTTGAGAAATACTGCGAGGTCTGGGAATTTTTAATTTACTTTTTAATTCCCCTCTTACTAAAGAATATACAGCCTGGTAACTACTGGCTATTCCTTTAATCAACCATAGCCAAAGATGAACTTCTTTATAACTCTTAAATCCTTCGGGATCTCTCAACTCTTGTTGCAAAATCGCTGCTATTTCAACTGAGAACTTTTTTGGGCGACCGAAAACCTGCCTATTTTTTAACAAATTTTCCAGACCGCCCCTTCTATATTGTCCGAGCCAGCGATGAATCGTTGCCTCACTTTTACCTAAAACAGCGGATACTTCCCGCACAGTTTCTACTTGTTTTGACTGAAATAAATAAAGCATTTGGACTTTATTATAAGCTAGGATTCTTCTTTGTTGCTTGAGGATTTCTCGCAAATTTTCTCCAGATTCGGTAATCTTTATATGAGGACGACCAGACATTGTAATACTCTCCTTTGATTTTTACACAAGTCTATCACATCTTTAAAAAAATGGTATAAAATCCTAAATCTCGAACTGTTATCCAAAGTCCCCCGTAAATCATTGGCAAAAATAGCCAGAAGGGTTGGGTTATCCAATAGCCAATCTTTACATGACTTTTGACAGAATTCTATCGGCGAACATTCAGCTTTAAGAGAGACTCGATAAAAATTGGTTTTTCAGTTAATTGGAGAGCAACAAATTATCCGGTGTATTGATAAAAAGTGATATGTCAAAAAAGGTAAAGCCACTGATTATCTATCCAAACAGTACATTGGAAACTTAGGTAAAACCGCCCTGGGAATTGTATCGTCAATGCCTATGCAGTTGTAGGAGGAATTACTTATCTATTGCTGTTTAAAATCTTTAAGCCCAGAGGCTGTCTCCTACCCGGAGACACCTATAAAGCCAAACCTCAGCTAGCGTAGAGATTCTGCAATAACTCACTCACAGAAATTGGATTTTATATCTCCTGGGTTTTAGCAGGCAGTTTATCTGGGAAAAGTGGAGAGGTCATTGGTACATTATATCGCTTAGGGTTGCATTTTATCGTTGCCATTGGCAGCAATCATGGTGCCAGAGGAGAGATCGCGCCTGGAGAACGAGTACGTTATAATAGCTGGAAACCTTACCAACAACAGCTATCACATCGTCAAGCCGATCTCCGATTTCTGAGAAAAATTATTTTTGGGAAACGCTATCGGCTGAGATACTACCCAATTCCCTTCATGCCATACTACCGATCGAACTGGTGAAAACTGTTGGTATATTATGACTAATCTTGAGGGAAGATTTACCTCAAAGTTGCTCGATTTTATAGTGTGAGAGATCGGATTGAGTATGGCTTTAAGCAAGCCAATAACGAGTTAGGGGATGGGTCGATAATCGTGGCAGGCATTATCCGAGCAGAGAACGGTGGTGGAAAATCATTTTGAGTGTTTACTTATTAGTATAGTAAGAATTCACGCCAACTATTTCGATAATGATGATGAGTTAGCTCGGGATTCAACCAATAAATTGACTCTTTCATCTCAGTTTATTCTCCAATTTCAGCAAGATAGTTTTTGGTGGTAGAATGCTAACACATATAAATGTACGATGAATAATTTAAAATAAATCATTCAACCGTACATTTTTGTTATTTAATTTGTCCCTGCTTAGAAGGATTTAAGCTGACAAGTCTGGGACTAAAATTGTGCCAATTAATCCATTATTTGAATTAGTTTCGGACTCTTCTTAATGAACCAGTAGTTATGGATTTGCTTGCTGCGAGGGTCTTATATTCTCCCCCAAGTGACAAAAGAGGGATTAAATATGCGATTTAGATGCACAACAGCTTAATAGTCGCATTACGAAATTCAAATTTATAGTCAACACGATCGCTCCCTTCTACTGTTCTACAAGTGCTGGAGATAAAACGCCGTCGTCCATAAATTGCAGCAATCGCTGCCTTAAAGTATCTAAACCAAAGCTTTGAGTGGCCGAAATAAATACAGCTTCGGGATATTCTTGCTGGGCTAAAGCTAGAGTTTCGCTATCGACCCGATCCACCTTATTAAAGGCAATCAAAGCTTTCGCTGGAACGGCAGGCATTTCTTCTAACACGTCCATCACTGAACGGATATGGCTTTGCCAAGCTGGATGGGAAAGATCGACGACATGAAGCAGGGCATCTGCCTCAGTAACTTCCTCTAGTGTGGCTCGGAACGCATCCATTAGCGGTGGCGGGAGTTCGTGAATAAATCCAACCGTGTCTGTCAGAAGAACCGATCGCCGTTCCTGGGTTTGCGGATCTGTAATGACAATCTTTCGCGTCGTCGGGTCGAGGGTGGCAAACAGGCGATCGGCTGTGTAAACTTCGGCATGAGTCAACACATTTAACAGGGTGGATTTACCCGCATTGGTATAACCTACCAATGCAATAGAGGGGATTTCTTGCTGCTGTCGTTGTTGCCGTAAGCGGGCGCGATGTGCCTGTAATTGGTTTACGGATTGCTGGAGTTGCGCGATTCGTCGCTGAATGACTCGTCGCTCAGTCTCTAGTTTGGTTTCACCAGGGCCTCGCGTCCCAATTCCAGCCCCTAATCTTGACATCGCCTGACCTCGACCCCGAAGCCGAGGTAGCATATACTCCAATTGCGCCAGTTCCACTTGCAATTTACCTGCCTGGGATTGAGCACGTTGAGCGAAGATATCGAGAATGACTTGAGTCCGGTCTGCTACTTCGATCCCAATCAGGCTTTCCAAGTTTCGCGCTTGAGAGGGAGAGATATCTCGGTCAAAGACAATGAGATTGGCTCCAAGCTGATGAGCCAACAGCGTAATTTCTTCTACTTTTCCTTGACCGACGACAGTTTGAGGATGGGGATGCGATCGCTTTTGCTGCACCGTCTCCACTACCTCTCCTCCCGCACTCTCAACTAACCGGACGAGTTCGTCTAGTCCATCTTGAAACCTTTGGGCAGTAAGATCCTCGGTCATTAACCCAACCAGCAGAACGCGATCGCCCTCAGTCTCAATTGCTGGGAATTGAGATGTTTCAAAGCCTGCTTCTTCAAACTCCCTTTCCCATCCATCAACTAAGTCGTCGAAGTCTTGCTCAGTCAGGTCATGCAGACTGAGGGGAGGAGAAACGAGGCAAGGCGTGTCTAAATCGGGTACGAGGTGAGCTAGATAAGCTTCTTTGACATAGCCAGTAGCGCTGTCATCTCGTCTTTGGGTTCCATTGCTGTTGGGGATTAACACCACCAAAGCATCTAAGCGTTGCCGTGCCATTGCCATCAGTGCCGCAGCATCAGGTGCCTCTCCTTTGAGTTGAGTGGCAACGCAACGAATTCCACTCAAGTGCCCAGCGCCCTGTTGAGGCAGCTCTTGCGGCGGAATTTGAGTCTGTTGCGGCGTACCTACCCCGACTCGGACTACCTGCCCGCGTCGATTGATGTAGCTGCTTACTGGCTGATGAATTTCTGTACTAATGGCTGCTAGCTTCTGAGCAAATTCGGGGGCGATCGGGCGATCGCTTGGCTGCCGCTGCTCGGAAAGCTGCTGTAATTGTTTAATGTGACTCGGTTGTAATCCTTTAAGATTGCCGTAAATATTATCGCTCATGTTCCTCAAAAAACTTGCGTCTGAATCCGTTGACTCTATATGTTTCTATCTGTTATTTATCTTACCTTTATATCCTATCTTTCCTGGAGAGTAACTAGGGTATGAAGCGACAAGTTGCTGTTTATGATAACAGACCGTGAGAATCATTTGAAGGTTCAAATAGAAGCCTCCCAAATCTTAATCGTCAATAAAAAAAACCCTCGCCTTCCACTTAGAGATTTTCCGGCTCAATCAGCCCCATCTCTGGATAGAAGCACAGTCATTTTAAGCATTTTGCTAGAAAGTCTTTCATTACTATAATTTCCCGATTTTTTTCCAACCCATTCCCTATTTATTAACCTATCCTTCTACCTAAAGGACTGGACTAATGGTAAACAACAGTCGCAATATCCATCACCATGTCGTATTTGTCGCGGTACGACTTGCGGGCGACTAATCCCTCAGTGAAATAGTGCATTGCCACTTTTAGTTCGCTATTATATCCACCGAACTGTTCTAGGAGCAACCTAGCAAGGTGTGGCTCTGGATCGGACAACCGCGAATTGAATTCCAGCTCTTTGACGTGATCAAATATTTGAATTTCTTACCTAATCTTGCTGTGCTTTGATGTGCTAGCTATCGGGAGCAAAGCTTGAATCAATTCAAAAAAATGTCAAAAAAATAGACGTTTAGAGAGCCAAGTATTGTAGGTTTATTTGCTGCCTCTAATTAAACAAAGTAACGGCTACAGTTGCCCTGGCTTTATACCTAAACATATAGATTGGAAAAGGATTTTTTCTAAGCTCTTCTTAAAAGAACTCAACGAATAAATTCAGGAAACTGTAGCGCATTTTTTCAATCCAAAAACCATCCAGCTACGGGAATGAGCATACACTCATCCCGCAGTAGGACGGTATCAGTCCTCTCTTAAGATCTGGGCGACGTGTTCATCTGTGGCATTGTTTGTGTTGGTTGGAAAAACCCCAAGTAGGCAGCGACGATAGCTGTTAAGGCGTTGAACCAAACATTATTCCCAAAAATCGGCATTAAGCCGAACGTTGTCTGAGCGACTGGTAGCAATCCCATGATTGCGATTAAGGCATAGGCGATCGCAAAACCCCGATTGTAGAGACGTGCACCACCCGAACTGGTATAGGCAACAATCCCCACGATCCCAACTATTATGTGTACGATGTTATGCAAGAGATTGGTTGGAAATAGCCCGAATAGATAGCCAAATCCCGCCGAATAGATGTTAGGAGATGTATCAACCGGGATAGCAGCACCTGTAGGTGGCAGTGAAACAAAACCTGGTACAAATCCAGCCACACCTATAACCGCGAAGAGGATTCCGATAATCAGGGCACAGTAACGCTGTCCCATATTTTCGCTGTTCATTTTGTCCATCTTTTTTATTCCCTCATTTTTTCAAATCTTCTTGAATGGTGTTCTTATCGCTTTTATTTTCACTTCAATGGAGTTCCCTAAAGAATAGAAAGAAATACTATTGGGTAAGCTGAGGCGAGATATACCCCGCAAGTACCGTCAGATTATCTATTCCTATTCTTCACCTACTCCCCACTCTTCATTTGAGAATCTCCTAGAAGCAGTGCAATAATACTTTCTATTAAAGCCATATTTTAGCCCGTTTACTCTATCAAAAGGAAGAATTAAAGCGGTAGGATTAATGCAGAGTGACAAACTCTTCGATAACTAAAGGATGAAGCCGATTGCTTCATCAAAATGTTTCTTAGTTGCCCTTAAGTGGGGGGATAAAGCCAGACATTTAATAATCTCTACAGCCGCTTCACCCACCATGTGAGCAGCACTGGATCAGATCGGCTATCAACAACTAACTTGATTAACGTGAGTTCGACGCGAGCGTGAGCGACTGGAAACATAAACGAACTCTTGCTCGCGAGCGCGGTCACTCACGGGCTAGACAATTATCGCAGACGGGCTTTGTTGCTGCATCAACTGTCGCGCTCCGCGATCGTGAGGCCCTCAGGAATTACGCATAGACGCTATATAATATAGGGTTCTAAAAATCCCGAAGCCTCGGAAAAATAGGTGAGCCGTTGTCATGAATTTAAAAAGTTAAATTTTCAAGAAGTTCCCAACTTTTCTGTTAAGCTATCTGACAATATATAGTGAAATTTTAATTCATTTATAGAGTAAATATAGCAATATATTTTTATTAAAATTTTTCTTAGTTTTTCAATTTAATGTGCTGCTTTTTAGAGGCAATTCCACAGTAAGACTGTACAATAAATAATATGATTAATGCGAACACAACTTGGGGAGAATTAGCAGCTTCTATGCCGATTAAGGGTTTTACTTCGGATGAAATTATTGAATTTTTTAACGCATTTTGTCAACTTTTTTGATATCGGTTGTGTCACATTGGTTTAAGTCATTGCTTGCTATAGATTCCGTGCTGTTGGTATAAACAGTAACACAAAAAAAATTGTTTGTCGAAAAGTTGCGAACTTTTATGAGTTTTTCTGACTGAATTTTTTGTGATGTCCTCTCGATTTTTTTTAGTTATTTATTTATACTTGGATACTCCTCCGGTGTCATGTACTAAACGATTTTTTTTCTGTCGGCAATAGTAAATCTTTCCCAAACTGTCAATTTTGCTATCAGTTTTTGGGACGCATACCAGCTATCCATAAGCACTTGGGCGAAAGAGATCTGTTTGCTGTTGACCAAACCATCTATAGCAATCCTAAATGATTTATGAGATAATAGCCAAAATCACTACATAATTTATCTATGTTAGAAGAATTAACGG
>NZ_JAUBQD010000144.1:0-2556 GCF_036701085.1 Microcoleus sp. Pol7_A1 | reverse complement strand
AAGTGCGATTCGTTCTGGAGAAACCCATTTCTTGGGGGGATTCCAGGCTTTAGTAGAGTAACCCTTATGGGGCTGAGTCCGCACTTTAATCCTCTACTAATGACAACTTGATATCCATGTAAGTGAGGTTCTCAAAGAACCAATTCTTACTGCCCTGGTGCGGGGTTAAAAGCACATAAACTACCAGTAATGGTAGCCCCTACAGAGAAGACTGACTATCAAATCTGTAAAGCGGGGATGAAAGCGGTTAATGGTGGTAATTGCTGAAAGCACCAACTGCAAGCAAGAGTTTATGGGGAGAGTAAACGAAGTGTCGTTGAGCCATCGTCAGATCTCACCAAGGGATATAAGCTTGTGTTTCGGACACACCTTGGGCTGGAAATAACTGGCATGGGGTTTGGACTGTTAGGATCTTGCAACCGAAGCAGCGTACCTCCTAGACCCCCGGTGGATAGACACCCTCTAAAGACTCAAAACAATGGATATCAGGAACGAAATAACCCAAATTATAGTTCCTATAGTGGTCGATATGTAGGTAAGCAGTCAAGCTAAAAGCTTTATTTGGGAGGGATGGGTTAAAAAGCAAAAGCCTAGACCGAAATAACGGTCAAAGCCTGAAAAGGGATGGAGTAATGTCCGGGATAAGCAGACGTAACCCGCAATGTGTCTGTATATAGGGGTGTAAATAGCAATGAATAAGCCTAAATCAGATTCAACATTGAATACTGAGGGATGGAAGACTATCAACTGGCGACAAGTCGAGCGATATGTTTTTAAGTTGCAAAAACGCATCTATGCCGCTTCACGTTGTGGTGATATTCAACGAGTTCGCAAACTCCAGAAAACCCTAATGAGGTCTTGGTCTAATAGGGCATTAGCGGTAAGAAGGGTAACACAAGACAACCAGGGAAAAAAGACCGCAGGAGTGGATGGGATTAAATCACTATCCCCAGCAGCACGTCTTGACTTGGTGAAAGGTCTATTCATTAACGGTAAATCCAAACCTACACGGAGGATATGGATACCAAAACCAGGGAAAACCGAATTTAGACCGCTCTCGATACCCACTATTTTTGACCGTGCCTTACAAGCGGTAGTGAAAGCTACCCTTGAACCGGAATGGGAGGCTCGTTTTGAGCCATCAAGCTACGGTTTTCGACCCGGTAGGTCATGCCATGATGCTATCAAACATATCAAAAACTGCATAGTATCAAAATCTAAATTTGTTTTAGATGCAGATATCTCGCAGTGTTTTGACCGAATAGATCAGGAAGCATTACTTCTGAAATTAAACATGAACGGTTCAGTCAGGCAACAAATCAAAGCTTGGCTCAAATCGGGAGTGATAGATTCAGGAAAATTTGCAGCTACCACGGCTGGAACACCACAAGGCGGTGTAATTTCGCCATTATTGGCATCCATCGCCTTACATGGATTAGAAAGCCTGATAAACCAAGAGTTTCCTGTCAATTCAGCCGGGAAAATTAGAGGGGCTAAAAGCAAATTTGGCTGCGAAATATCTGGCGTAACCTGTATTAGGTACGCCGACGATTTTGTGGTTTTAAATGAATCCTTAACGGTCATTAAGAGGTGTGAGGAATTAATCAAAGATTGGCTCAAAGGTATTGGCTTAGAATTGAAACCAGAAAAGACGCGAATAGCACATACGCTATACTCCCATTTAAGTGAAGATGGTCAACCAGGATTTGATTTTTTGGGACATCATATTCAACAGATAAAAGTGGGAAAATACCGAGACAATAAAAATAGTCAAGGTAAAAAACTTGGTTTCATCACCCTCATTACCCCTTCTAAAAAGGCAATTGAGGCTCATAAACATGAGATGAAAAGTATCATCACAAAACACAGGTCACGTTCTCAAGCAGAACTAATTAAAAACCTTAACCCTATTATCAGGGGATGGACTTCATATTATAGAGTCTCAGATGCTGGAACTACTGGGGACTTCTCCTACTTAGATAGGATTACTTATCTTCGGCTGAGAAGATGGGCTAAAAGACAGACTGGGAGCATTAATTTAGGTCATCAAAAATACTGGCACACCATAGGCGATAACCATTGGGTATTCACCACTAGGTCAGAAAGTAATCCTTTACGGTTACTAACACATATCGAATTTCACTCCAGTGTGAACGATTATGTTAAAGTTCGCGGTGATAAAAGTCCTTTTGATGGTGACTTAATTTACTGGAGTTTAAGACTAAGCAAACACCCTGAGATGCCTACTACGAAAGCGAAGCTTCTCAAACAACAACAGGGTAAATGTGCTTGGTGTAATTTGCATTTTCAAGAAGGCGATTTATTGGAAATTGACCATATTAAACCCATTTCCTGTGGAGGTAAGAAGGAATGGCAAAATCTCCAATTATTACATCGTCATTGCCACGATGATAAAACTGCCAATGATGGCAGATTGAAGACCCATATTGACAAAATGGAAGCACATTGAGTAGCCGTGTGCCGGGAAACTGGCAAGCACGGTTTCGGACGGGAGGGGTGGAATAGTAATGTTCCCCTCGACCCTCTCAATAGGAC
>NZ_JAUBQD010000045.1:39560-61678 GCF_036701085.1 Microcoleus sp. Pol7_A1 | reverse complement strand
ATATCTACCAAAATGGAATTATCGTGCAGTTCCGACTATTTAGCAGACGCTAATGTTATTAAATTTTCATTCCTTAGTTGCAATCAACCTAAATCCCTATCAGGGATTGAAACTTTTCTCCCTTCTTAACTGCTTGCTCTAATTGCTCTGTTGCAATCAACCTAAATCCCTATCAGGGATTGAAACACCATGAAGCCCATAGGGGCTAGCGCGACACCAAACGTTGCAATCAACCTAAATCCCTATCAGGGATTGAAACTCTAGATAAAAGCTTTTGCCTAAGTAATAAGAAGTTGTTGCAATCAACCTAAATCCCTATCAGGGATTGAAACTCATCTGGGAAAACAATCCCTAAATCGAGCCAAGCCGTTGCAATCAACCTAAATCCATATCAGGGATTGAAACGCTATCAAACTGTAGCAAAAATCGCTGAAAAAAACCCGTTGCAATCAACCTAAATCCCTATCAGGGATTGAAACATCGGCTCCTGGTTGTTCTCGCAACGCAGGGGGTTGCAATCAACCTAAATCCCTATCAGGGATTGAAACGCTTTCACCATCCCCTGATCGGCTACGAGCACGAAGGTTGCAATCAACCTAAATCCCTATCAGTGATTGAAACCATCGCCTTAATTTTTGCATTCATCAACATAACATTCTACTCAGTTGGAATCAACCTAAATCCCTATCAGGGATTGAAACACCCGCGACTGCCCGGACTCGAAAATGGTTTTCGTTGGAATCAACCTAAATCCCTATCAGGGATTGAAACTTCTTGTCGAGATATTGAGCCGTCCATCCGAACGAGTTGGAATCAACCTAAATCCCTATCAGGGATTGAAACTTTCGGAAGTATTCAGGAGAGGAGGAGACAGGAGGAAAGAGGGTATTCTTCTCCTGACTCCTGACTCCTGACTCTTTCTTCGCCGCAATCAAACTAAACCCCTATTAGGGATGGAAACATGGCCTTAATCAGGTTGAGGGTGGAGATTTTCACTAATCGGTAGGTGGTTAGATGAATGCTAACCACTTAGCTATTGATCCGCCCTTAAACCTCTCCACTCAAAATCTGTTGAACCGTCAAACTTAGCTGTGGAAACATCGGAGATACTATGCGCTCTCCATCCCGAAACACCCCAACCTCAACATATTGCCCATCCTCAAGCCGCAAAAGTGTCACTACTTGTTCAATTGGATCGATAACCCAATACTCTGCGATGCCCCGCGCTGCGTACTGAGCTCGTTTGCGTTGGCGAAGCCCTCGAAGAGGATCGTCATCCCGATCCCTGCCCACTCTACCCGGACTGACTACCTCCGCAACAAACCGAGGAGGCAGCATATCGAAAGTGATAGTTAGCCTGGTTGCTGTCAGCGGAATGTGTTCAGGTTCCAGAATTATCAAATCGGGGTAGCGGTTGGCAGCATCTCCCGATCGCAAAACGGCAACTTGAACCTCGCAACGCCTGCGTTTTAATTAGTCTAAGTGGCACTAGCCCGCTGCTAGCAAGATAGAAAAATAGATAGTTAGCAATGAAATTATTAGGTTCAGATTCTGGTGGCAAAGCTATTAAGTCCCCATCAATTAACTCATAGCGTTGACCCGTATCATTTGAGTAATTAAGGTACTCGTCAAAAGTTAATTTTTTAGATTGAGCTTGTACCATAATATTACATTCCTTGATTTATTCGTTCCTTTATGCTGGGAGTTTGTTTATGTAGAAACGGTTTCAACAGCCGAAGGATATCAATCAAATCTGCTGTGCAAGTTCAGCAGGTGTCCCAGCCTCGATCGACAATCAACCCACAAGTGACATATTAATAACTATCACAGTTCAAATCCTCTGGAATATAAACAATGATTTCAGATAAATTTCGACGCGAGTTGCGGGATCAAGCCAAACTCTGGCAAGCAGAAGGACTCATCGACACTTCATTGTACCAACAACTTTCGGAACGCTACCAATTCAACACACTCGAAACCGCCTCCCGCAACCGATTCCTCAGCATTCTCATCAGTCTCGGCGGCATTCTCCTCGGTATAGGAGTCATCACCTTTGTAGCCGCAAACTGGCAAGTTTGGTCGCGCGAAGTGAGAGTTGCACTGCTGCTAAGTCTTTTCGTAGCAGTCAATGCAGCAGGTTTCTATCTGTGGCGAATTCCCCCATCCCGAAGCAAAAACTCCAATCCCAATATGCCCGCAACAAAAGGGCGAAACAAACTCCTAGGTGAAGGATTGTTGCTGTTAGGTGCTCTGATTTTAGGAGCAAATATGGCATTGATGGCGCAAATGTTCCACATTGGCGGTTCTTCCTACGGACTTTTCCTTGCTTGGGGAATCGGCGTACTCGGAATGGCTTACAGTTTGCGGTTGACTTCCTTGGGCGTTTTGTCCGCACTTTTAATCGGTTTGGGCTATTGGCTGGCGGTGTTAGATTGGTCTTCTAAAGTCGAGTTTTCTTGGCTGGAAGTTTTGGTGCGGCAAATGCCGATCGCAGCCAGTATAATGTTTGTGCCGCTGGCTTATTGGTGTCGATCGCGTGCTATTTTTGCCATAG
This sequence comes from Microcoleus sp. Pol7_A1, assembly GCF_036701085.1. Taxonomy (NCBI): domain Bacteria; kingdom Bacillati; phylum Cyanobacteriota; class Cyanophyceae; order Oscillatoriales; family Microcoleaceae; genus Microcoleus; species Microcoleus sp. Pol7_A1. Next base: position 59,124 of record NZ_JAUBQD010000045.1, on the reverse strand, counting down.
GTGCGATCGCGATAATTTTTTCCCTACAAGTTTCAATTGCCCAAGGCTTAAATCTAACCTGGGCTGCTGCAATTTTTTGCGCCCTACCGCCCGCTTTGCTGTGGGGATACGACGATGCAATGTGGCCGAAGGTACACAGCAGGCTGTTTCAACCTACCGCCCGCAGTTTAGCACTGCTGTTTCTCGCCGGTGTGTTTTATGTTCTTTCTTTCCACTGGTGGTGGCAAGATTTGCCGAATCCTGGGCAAACTAAGCCGGATTGGGTTTTGCTGACAAATGTGGTTGTTTTGGGCGGTTTCACGCTGTTTGAATGGCTGCGTTTGGGACGTTTGGAACTGCGGCGACCCAAACAAAAAGCAGTGGATTTGACCACAAGTGCGATCGGCATTTTAATCCTCGCCAGCGCCTTAATACCGCTTATTCACCTCAATTTCACTCCCCTTCCTCAATTAGCGACTTTTCTGTTCAATGTTTGCTTATTTTTGCTCGCTGTCGGCTTAATTCGAGAAGGTTTAGCTTTAGGAAACCGCCAGACTTTTTGGGGAGGCATGGTATTAATCACCCTGCAAATTATCAGCCGAGTGTTTGAATACAACACAGGATTGTTGCTCAAATCTTTTGTCTTTGTTTTGTGCGGAATTGGCGTAATTGCTGCGGGTTTGTGGTTCGAGCGCCACTTCGCAAAAATCCCCGATCAATAGGAGTATTCTACTATAGTGCGAGCGTCCCGGTCGCACTGTACTGGGAAGATGATTATCTCGATTCAAAGGTCAACGATATTATTCTGCGAACTAATTCCCAATTCCCAATATGAACACCGAAAATAAAGATTTAACAGCTCAAAGTTCCGAAATAGCAGATATCGGCGCTAATCCCCCATCCTTCACCCTTCCCCCGGAGGCAAAACGCCTTCCCGCGTGGCGGCTGTGGGTTCCGTTGCTCCTGCAAATCGGACTAATTGCCGCAGTACCCGCCACCGCAGTTTACACTTTTATTACTGGCAAAACAGTTGTTCTGCAAACAGCACCAGTAGACCCTTACGGTTTGCTGCGCGGATATTACCAAGTTTTGAGCTATGATATTTCCGATCGCACCAATCTCGAAAAACTCCCCGGCTGGAAAGATTTACCTGCCGAAAAAACACCTTGTCCGCCCGGGGTTGCTTGTCCGCAAAATACGCACAATCCCAAGCCGCAAACCAGTTTTTATGTAATCTTAGAAGCCCCAAAAGCGGCGACTAATCCGGGCCGCCCCCAAGCTTGGAAACCCGTCCGCGTCAGTCTCAAAAATCCCGCCAATTTGCCCGCCAATCAAATCGCAATTAAGGGCAAATATAACAGTTGGCGGATGGAATACGGCTTAGAAACTTATTATATGCCAGAGGATGAAAGGGAAAAAGTCAATCAGGAGATTAGCGAAGCTCAAAGGAATCAGCGACAATCTTTTTTGGTAGAAGTAAAGGTTGACAAAACAGGCCATGCTGTGCCTGTGAGTTTGTGGGTGCGCGATCGCAATTATCGATTTTAGCCAATAAGGGCAAAAGGTCGATCGGTCTTTTAGCCTTGTTTTGAGTATTTTGGCTTAAGCATGGAGCGGAGGTTGGGCAATTCCCTACCATTCCCGAAGGCACCCGGGTTCGGGATAGCTTCGCTGGCGCGGACATTTCAATTGTCAACAACCCAGGAGAATCTATTAAGATATATAAGACTTGCGCAAATCTTGCCAATTCAAGGGCGCAAGTCATGACTCTACTGGAGCTTCTCATGTTAGCCGAGCTAATCTCTGCCAGACGCATACTCAAGACCAAACTCCTCGAATTTTTAGGACTTCCCGACAACTGCCAAGACAAAACCGATTACCTCGTCAGCAAAATTGTATCCGTGCTGGAAGTAAATCCAGCCGAACAAGAAAGATTTTGGGAGACCTTCAAAAGTGAATTAGCCGTCGATCCCGTAGAATTAGAAGCAATACTCAAGTGTTCGCCAGCAGAACGGCAGCAGTGGATTGAACAAGGCAAACTCCCTATACTAGAATACCGCTCTTTTCGCAAATCGGGAATCCATTTAGAATATCCCGTTCACGACAGAAGATTCATCTTAAGTCTAACGGAAACCGATATTAATAATTGGCGCAAAGAACCCAAAGGGCTGATTCCAAATCATCGCCCAACAGCCTCCCCAATCAATACAGAAAACCGCGCCGAAAACGAACAATCCCGAGGAGCTTTTAGTTCAGCTTGGGAAAAAATCATTGCCGACTGGAAAGAACAAGGTTCGGCGGAAATTTCAGCAACCTTCCAGCTAGCTTACTGGACTGTTTGGGCGTCGCGGTGGGCCAAAGAAAATCAGCTCAACAGCTTTAAAGCAATTAAATATAAGGAAGTATACGAAACTCACCAGCAGGAATGGTACCAGCGAAAAAATCAAGCTGTCAAGTTACTGATTGAGATGCCCTACGCCATGCTTTACTTCTACCGTCCGGCGGATGCTGACAAATTATATCTAGAACTGTGCGACGACCACCAGGAAATGATGAAAGATGGCTACTATTGGGACAAGTGGGAGTTTTTCTATCAGAACCGCAAACTTGTAAATAAGTGCCGCGAATGTGTGTACTCCGAAACCAAAGATTATTACTCGCTTTACTACCTGGAAATCAAGAGCGACAAGTTTCCCGATTTTAGTTTTTCTTTCCACACGCCGTACACAATCGGCAGAAAATTTTTGCCGCATCCAGAAACGTTGCCTTATGTAGACCACGTAGAACAGGACGGCATTTTTCGCTTTGGCCGCCCGCTGCTGGAACAAGAGAAAGTTATTCACACAGAAAAGGATGTATTGCTCAAGTTTGAGGCGGCTTTGGCAGAAGCGAAAAAGTTTGTTTAGTTAGGAGTCATTAGTCATTAGTCATTAGTAGACTTATTGCAGATTTTTTGATTGATAGGGAAACCGCAGATAAACGCAGATGCTTTTCCCCATTGTTTGTGTGTTTTGCAATCTTGTCTACTAATGACTAATGACTTTTGACTTTTGAACTTGGATTACTTAAATGCTGTCGCCAGCATAAAGTTTTGGTTGCTGAGCTTCTTCGGAATTGTACGATCGCAATCCCACTTCTGCCAACAAACTCCCCAAGTCAGTTTCAGTCTCAAACAACCACAAAAATACAGCCAACCCCGGCCAAAATACCGGGTTTGTGAGATGAAAATCTACCAAAATGAATAGACCACCTGGCTTAAGCACCCGGTATACTTCCAGAAAGATTTCTCGCAACTGCGCCGATCGCATTTCGTGCATCGCAATGCTGCTGTGCACTCCTGTCAAACAGACTGTAGGGAAAAGGCATCGACTCAGCAAAAGCTTCTACATAATTGGCTGATGGTACATTTTTTCTTGCCCGTTGCAGAGATAATGGCGAAGCGTCAAGTCCTGTGAGAGCCTGGGAATATTGCACCAGAAACTGCGTAGTTTGACGGCTGCGGCTGCAAAGGTCTAAAACTTTAGTTTCCGCGCTGACGGTCAAATTTTGCAAGGCTAGTTGGCTCAAACGAGCCTCGCCGCCTGCGCTCAAATCAGCAACACGCGCGATCGTATCGTAGAGCCACTGATACCGATAACTTAAATCTCTAAAAATTGTTGCCACAGTCAAAATTATGTATACCTTGCTATCGACTTAAGATATTATTAAGTTATATGATAAAGATAAATAACAGAACTGAGACGATGGGAGAGCTGTAACCGCTATGGGTCGTGTGGGAGTATTGCTATTAAACTTGGGCGGGCCAGATCAAATCGAGGATGTCCGTCCTTTCCTGTTCAACTTGTTTGCTGACCCGGAAATCATTCGCATTCCGTTTCCGTGGATGCAAAAACCGCTCGCCTGGTTGATTTCGACCCTGCGTTTTCAGAAATCCCAGGAAAACTACCGCCAAATCGGGGGCGGCTCTCCTTTGCGGCGGATTACCGAGGAACAAGCCGCTTCGCTGCAAGAACTCTTGCAAAAAAAGGGACAGGATGCTCGAGTGTACGTGGGGATGCGCTACTGGCATCCTTTTACTGAAGAGGCGATCGCCAAAATTAAGCGCGATCGCATCGAACACTTGACAATCTTGCCGCTGTATCCTCAATTTTCCATCAGCACCAGCGGTTCTAGCTTCCGGCAGCTAGAAGAAATGTGGGGCAAAGATCCAGCCCTCAAGGATATAGAATATACCGCTATTCCTTCTTGGTATCAGCGGCCAGGCTACATTCAGGCAATGTCGGAACTGATAGCCCAAGAACTAGACCACAATCCCGATCCCGATCGAGTTCACATCTTTTTTAGCGCCCACGGCGTCCCCCTCAGCTACGTAGAAGAGGCTGGAGACCCCTATCAGCGCGAGATAGAAGATTGCACTCGTCTGATTATGGAACATTTGAACCGATCGAACGAACACACTCTAGCTTATCAAAGTCGGGTTGGCCCGGTGGAATGGCTCAAGCCTTACACCGAAGACGCCATTACCGAATTGGCAGAAAATGGAGTGCAAGATTTGTTGGTAGTTCCGATTAGTTTCGTTTCCGAGCACATCGAGACTCTACAAGAAATTGACATGGAGTATCGAGAATTAGCAGAAGAATCGGGGATTCTGAATTTCTACCGAGTGCCCGCCCTGAATACTCATCCGGTGTTTATTGAGGCCTTGGCCGATTTAGTCATCGAGTCGATCGAATCTCCCAGCGTTAAATTCTCTGATGTTATACGCCCTTCCAAGATAGTGAAAATGTACCCTCAAGAGCAGTGGGAGTGGGGTTTGACCACGGGGGCCGAAGTCTGGAACGGTCGTGTGGCGATGATTGGTTTTGTGGCACTATTGCTGGAGTTAATTACGGGTCAGGGCCCGCTACATTCGATCGGATTGCTTTAAATTGACAGTTGACAGTTGACAGTTGACTGTTGACTGTTGACTGTTGACCGTTGTTACAAATGACTAATGATATCAAATCCGTTGGGATCGGAATTATTCATCTCTCTGTTCTCTTCCTCAGCGCCCTCTGCGGTTAAATCATTCCGAAACAACTGTAAACGATATAACTAATCACAAATAACTAATCACTAACTAATCTGGATCGCGCTTGTGGCGGCGGGGATTTCCCCTATCGCCCGTTATTCCCTGACTTCTGTACCAGCGATACCACTCTTTAGAACTGCGAATTGCCAGCCACAGCAGCATCATAGCAACTAGCCCTCCCTGCCGCGGAGCGTCAAAGGCAAACAAAACCAAGGAAATGCACAGAACATCTTGGAGGAAAATTACCCAAATCGGCAAACCCCGCAGTCGGTAAAGCCATCCTGCTTGTACCAGTTGCAGCACTAAAGCCAACAAACCTCCGACAACACCAATAATCCACAGCATCCAAGGGTGAACAATAATTTCGTCGAGCGAACTTACCTGAGCGATCGCAATTCCCATAATTGCTCCTACAATGGGACTGAAAATAATTTGCACAACTTGCAGTACCCGCTGTCCTACAAAGGTTTTAGAAGCAAATAATTCTAACAGCGACCAACTCACCAAGATGGTGATAGCCACTTGGGGGTGAACCCCCGACAATAGAGGTATTTCCGACCAAAGTTTATCAATCCGCAACAAACCAATTAACAGCAGGGGCAGGGCAATTCTCATACCCCCTGCCGCAGACCCAGAGAGTGCGGCTAGGAGTCCAACCATAATAATAATTCAGTTGATAACGTCAGCTAAAGCCTCGATCTATTTCAGAATTTAATTCCCCTGATGGCTGGCTGTGATTTGAGCCATCGAACTCAAATTGCGGCTTCAGCTTAAATATCACCTTCTATTGTAAGTGTATCTGCTTAATCGCTGCTTGGCACTGCGATATTGTCGATCGACACAAGGTAGAGAGCACTTATGTAGAAGGCTCTTATGCAGAATTAAGGCGGGATTGTGATTAAATTAGAAAGTATCCCAAAAGCAGCACGTAATCCGGAACAATTAAATTTAAGATGCCCGCTAAGCAAGAGCTTTCCGGCAAATTCTTCTCCTGTCTTCCCTCCAACCTCTTCCTTATTCCTTATTCCTTCGTCTTATTATGTCTGATTCATTATTTGCCGATGCCAGTCGCCGATTAGAACGAGCCTTAAAATATGTGTCGCTTTCCGAGGATACGATCGAACGGCTGAAATACCCCAAATCCAGTTTAATTGTATCGATTCCCGTGCGGATGGATGACGGTTCCCTGCGAATTTTTCAAGGTTATCGGGTGCGCTACGACAATACCAGAGGCCCGTCTAAAGGAGGAGTTCGCTATCATCCGGGAGTATCCCTTGATGAAGTGCAATCCTTAGCATTTTGGATGACTTTTAAATGTGCAGTTTTGAACTTGCCTTTTGGAGGAGCCAAGGGCGGAATTACTCTCAATCCCAAGGAATTGTCCAAACTGGAATTGGAACGGTTGAGCCGGGGGTATGTCGATGCGATCGCAGATTTCATCGGCCCCGATGTCGATATTCCCGCGCCAGATGTCTACACCAATCCCATGATTATGGGTTGGATGATGGATCAGTACAATATTATTAAGCGGCAGCTTTCTCCAGCGGTTGTGACTGGTAAACCAGTGACAATTGGCGGTAGTTTGGGCAGAGATACGGCAACAGCAATGGGTGCTTTTTTTGTAGTACAAACTCTTCTACCCAAATTTGAGCTAACTCCTAAAGATACAACTGTAGCGGTACAAGGTTTTGGTAATGCCGGTGCAGAAATAGCAGAACTGCTCTGGAAAGCAGGTTACAAAGTTGTTGCTGTCAGCGATTCCCAAGGGGGGATTTATGCTAAACAAGGTCTGGACATCCCCAGTATTCGAGGCTTTAAAGACTCTAACAAAGGTATCAAAGCTATTTACTGTGAAGGTTCAGTTTGCAATATTATCGAACACGAAATATTGACAAATGAGCAACTTTTAGCATTAGATGTAGACGTGCTGGTTCCTGCCGCTTTGGAGAATCAAATAACTGAAGCAAATGTTAATGATGTTAAGGCTAAGTTTATTTTTGAAGTAGCTAACGGGCCGATTGATTCTGCTGCTGATTTGGTTTTAGAAACGCGGGGAATTCACGTAATTCCTGATATTTTAGTCAATGCGGGAGGCGTAACGGTTAGTTATTTCGAGTGGGTGCAAAACCGCAGCGGACTTTATTGGACGCTGGATGAAGTCAACCAGCGGTTGAAGCATAAAATGGTCGAAGAAACTGAGGCAATTTGGAAAAAATCTCAGGAATTGTCAGTTTCCATGAGAACTGCGGCTTACGTGTACGGGTTAAATCGACTCGGAGAAGCGATGAATGCGAAGGGAACGCGGGATTATTACATAAACGGTTGAGAAAAGTGCGGTAAGATTGTGCGATCGTACAATCTTACCGCAGCTCTTTGAAAAAAGTGCAGTCTACGAACCGACTTGGCAAAACTTGGCTTTGAATTGGGGAATTTTAGGATTGCACGCAGCAGTTTATTTAAGCGTAACTTTGCTGCTGCAAAAGCGAAAAGATATTTTCAAATAGAGATGTCAAATAGAGATAAATGATATTACTGTTGATTTGTGAGTAACTAGCTGCGCATACTATCTAATGTGAACGAGAACTTTAGCTTAGGTATTCCGCTTGCCTGTAAGCGACTTGTGATAATATCTACAACTGCTTTATATGACATATCATCTTTAGAACCAAATGGGATGCCTGCTTTCCATTTCCCATTTAAGGTGACAGTCAGTGTCGCAGGTACTATAAATCTTCGAGGCGATACATAGGCTTTGCTTGTATATCTTTCTTCTGCGTTTAGCTTTACTTTAGTAAAATCCGACAGGTAAGTTTCTAGCAGTAACCAAAACACTCTATCTACTGTGGCTGCCAAATAAACTTCTGGGAGATTCCAAAGAAATGGCTTGATAAAGACAGTCATTCTTGTATCTCCGATGTTGTCTATGTAATTATCATCTTTTGGTATGGACTCTAAATACTTGTTAACCCGATAAAGATTTAAGTCAAGACCGCGTTCCGTTAACAATGCCGTCATATATCCTTTCTTATCAGCAAGGTTAGCTAGCCGGACAAGAAGACCCGTCTTACTATCGCGTAGGGTTCTGGTATCTGTTGGCAATACTTGCGGCTTACTTACTAGAGCGATTTCTTCATTAAATAGTAGTTTAACCAAATCTTGTTTATAAGGATATATTCGTTCTATTGCCTTGCGACAAAACTCATGATATGGATAATCTCGGTTGTCAGGAGCTAAAAATACCCCTGCTTCGCAGTTAAGTAAACACTTATTTTTTATAATAACTAAAGAAGCTTCATCCACAGCCTTCATATCTACATTAGCCAGTTGAGTTAACTCATAGTCTTGAATGTATTTTAATGCTTCTTGCCATATTCCACATACTTCTATAACGAAGCCATTAACTAATAATACTTTGACTGAATATTCAGCCCTGTTTTTGTATTTAGAAGCCGACTCCCAGTTTTTTGAATAATTACTGCGCTTCCTAAAAATATTTCTGATGAAACGTATCGCTGAGTTCCCGCTTGTCCCGGTCGATAATTCGCTTACATTTATGCAAATATGTATCACAGTCAAAGGCAAAATAGCCTTCTTAACTCTCCCGTTATCTCGCCAATACAGAGAATCTTCTATGAACTTCAGGTCTTGTTTTCGGGCTGATTCTACACCTAATATAAAACTGTAAGGGGCAAGGTTAGCTAGCGTTTCCCGTAATAGTGTTTCTGTTGGACGTAATTTCTTAACCTTGACTTTAGTTCCATTCAACTGCGGGCTGTGCTGCTCAATACGCTCCTGTTCTGTAGCATCAAGTAGCGATTCAGGCACTAACTCGTAATAGATGGTAAACAGCTTTTTTCGTTGCTTTTGTAGTTGATCGAATCTGTGGTGGCTGTCACCTGCCCAGCGGGTACGTAGATTCTTTGCTTTTCCTATGTACCAAATTATAAAATTTTCGTCTATAACGTAATATATTCCTGATAGTTCGGGAAGTATAGCTCTGTTCTTTAAACCGATATGGGGTAATTGCAGGATATTTTCGTCGGCATTCATGTTTTTGTTCTATATTTGCTGCGACGTATTTCTATAGATCATATTCGCAAGTTCGCCAGCTAATGTCAATAGAGAGCGCAGTTTTTATTGAGCATTTTTGTACAACTCAAAAAAAGAAATCCCCAGGCTTTGGGGATTTCTCACACTTAAGCCGATGGCTAAATCTATTTAGTTTCCGGCATCAAACACTTATCAGAATCGCAGCCCGCGGGCCCCGAATCCATCATTTCACCCAAATCATAACGACTTAGTGCCGCGTGAAAAACATCTATTTGGCGGCGCGCTAAAGTCTCTTCCACCATCTTGGTGTAAGTTTCCTTGCTCACCGGTTCAAAGGGCAAACGCGGGAAAGTTTCAAGAGCATCAAACCGAGCCAAAAGCGCTGCGGAAATGTAGCCTTCATCATCGCGAATGGCTTCATAAATCCGAGTGCCCAAACTTTCCACTTCATTTTCGCGCAGTTCAATCGTGGCCGAAGTGTTATGTCTGACATAGAACTTTTGCACCTGCATATAAAAGTCCATTTGTGCCGCCGCTGAGAACTTGTTAATGTCAATTTCATCAGCTCCCGGCAAGTCAGCCCAACTTACCGCAACAGGTATTTCTACCAGCCATTCCGTGCAGCGTTCATCGAAGGGATTGTTCAGCAAATTGCCGTTTTCATCTTTGTCAGATTGAGACGGAATCACGTTGTATCCGTAGTCGATGCAGGCGAGGGCTACGGGGTCGTTTTTGCCGAAAGTGATTCGGCGAATGAAACGCTGGGCTTTCGGCGGATGCCAGCCGGGAGAAGCACCTGTCAGCAGAGATTTAGTACCCGATGGTTGAACCGTTGTGCAGCGATTTGGGCGTTTTAAGGAATGGCGATCGCAATAATCCCAAACTACCCGATTCACAATCTCCCGCCAACCAGTCAAATACTCTTCTTCCCGCTGTTTAAAAGCGATTCCTTGCGGAGTTTGCGGGCGGCCTTCCACCCACCAGCGCAGCCACTCCACGCCAAAAGCATGAACGAAGAAATCGAACAATCCCGTGAAAGATACGCCGACAATCGGGTCTAGTTCGCGGCTGTATTGATAGCGGGGTTCAAGAAATTTGTGGTTGAGAAGTACCGCGACAGATAGAGCCGCCGCCTTGAAAGCTTCCTCCTGTTCTTTGAAATTGTAAGGGTCAATTTGATTGAGGTGAACCTCAGAAAGATTACAGTGAAAATTAGAGCCGATGATTTCCAGTTTTGTTACCCTAAAGGCTTTTTATCCTTTAGTTCTACAGATTCAATTTTACCTGTAGCTCGGCGTACTTTTTCATTTACTGTAGTTGTAAATGCCCCGCACTCTTGCCAGGATTATATTCTTCAAAAAAGAAGGTTCACCCGGTACGCTCTACGGTGGTAAAGGATTTTTAATTCCTTTACTTACCTCGGAGTTAACATCTCAGTCTTCTCCGATTTTGCGAGGTTTTTTACGTGAGGCAAAATTACTTACCACACGGGTTTAAGCCCACACGGACTAACCGATGCTCTAACTCGCCAGCCGTCATGTTAGGATGGCGCTCCTGCAACCACTCTTTAGCTTTTCCTTCGTCGTAAGCTTTCAAAAACTCACTTCTAAGACTCGGTGTTGAAAGTAAATCAACGTTAGATCTAGCTACAGCTTCGCCGGCCCATTGAATCGCACCTTCGCCGCTGTAATACTGTTTGCGGACAGCATCAATACATTCTTCTAGTGTAGGTTTGGTATGGAAAACTCGCGTATGGTTGGCCATCCGAAGAGCATCGCGTTCTGGATCTATTCTCCAGTTGCCGCTTTCATCTTGTTGCCACAAATTATTTTTAGCATTTGCTCCGAGTTCGTCATCAGAATCAAACTGACGCATTCCGGCCGATCTTCTAATATTGCCAGCAACAATTGTGACCGCAGCTTCATCAATCAACACGCAGCATTCAACTGAATTTAACTGCCGCCCTAAAGCTTTATTCAAAATAGCGGCGCAGCGCTGATAAAGATCTGGCAATTTCACCGGATTTGCTACTCCCCCAAAACCTTTTAAAGGTTCTCCCACCGGGCGAACGTCGCTCAAATCGATGAATACTTGAATTTCTCCTGCAAATCTTTCATCTGTGGATAATTCCAGCAAAGTTTGATAGGAGTTTACCCAACCTTGGCGAGAATCTCCGACATAAATAGTTGCGGTTTTTTCTGCTATTTTTATTTCGGTTTCTTGACGGCGCGACTGGGCGGGTGTAGAGCCGATTTCGCCTTGCATGGTTAGGGTTAAGCGGTTGCGAATCGGCGGCAGTTGGTTGATATATTGTGGTTCCAAGACTGCCCCAGTGCCGCAGCCCATCATTGCCAAATCCATCAACAAACCAAAGGAACGCCAGTCGAGAATATTTGTTGAGGAGCAATTATATGCGCCGGAAAAATTCTCTGGTTGTTCAATCCATTTGCTGCCACCTACCCACAGCCAGCGGCCTGAAGCGAGGGTTTTGAGCTGGTTTTGCATCCGGTGCAGCAGTTGTGTTTCTTCGGGGGTGAGGTTTCCAAGCTTTTGCAGCCCCTTGACTGTTCTCGCGCACACTTCGGCCCAAGTCTCCCTTCCCGTCTCGGTACGGCGGCTGTAAGTCCTGAAAAATACTGGATTGGCTGCGGGTGCTGTTTCGGGGAAATCGGACAGGTTGCGTTTCTCGCTGGCACTCGATCGCTCTAATTCTCGAACCATAGGTTGTGTACTGACGTGTCGGAATAAATCAACAGACTACGAATATACAACAGGATTCAGATTTAGGGTAAAAGGTTAATATATTTGACAATTTGCACTAAATATGGGGCATAGAACTCTACAAGCTCGATCGGGCGATCGCCTAAAAACTTGACCAAAAAACCCGATTTCTTCCTGAAACCGGGTGAAGCGCAAATGTTGTGAATTGTCAATCCTTTGTCAATAAAAACTCAATATTGGGTAACAGCGGGTCTTGAACAACCCCCACACCGTTAAATCCCCAACGTTCGAGTAGCTTTTTTACCTGAGAACCGGAAATCGATTCTACTCCGAATCGATCGGCAACATCAGCAGCGTGGGCGTTGAGATAACTCAAAGCGTCATAGTCTTCACTAAACATCAGCAGGTAACTCACTGCCGCATCTGGATTGGGATTCGCGGACAGATATTTGCCGTCACTGCGGGAACGTAGCAAGTAAAAAACTTGAGATAACATCTTATCTTGGTTGTCAAAATAATATGTTACCTCAAATTGGGAATTGGGAATTGCCCAAACGATTTTAGACTGACAATTTGAGATAGTAGAAAAGTTGAGTTTTTTTCAACTTTCTACCTAAAAACTACATAATTGATGCCTAAAATCGCTGGGAATCTAGCAGTTAAATCAAAGTCAGTGCTAAGCCTTTAATCCCTCGCCCGTCACCAATTTGACCGACAATCGAAGCTTGACCGGTCGTCAAATTGATATTGTACAGGCTGGAAACTCCGCCAACCTCGATCGCAGCCAAAGCCGTCTCGTTACCGCCAACACTCCTGACATCAAAGCCGAGAACGGTACCAGCATCAATTCCCAAAGACCCGATCGTATTCAACACTCCATTATTCGGCGGATCTTGCCGCACCAGAACGTCTAAATTGGTGTCAATTGCAAACAGCCTTGTCGAAGTTGCCCCTGCAAAGTTATTCACATACGCAGCCCCCACACCCGCCGGAGGATTGGCAAAATTGCGATCGCCCGCAGCATAAGCCAAATTCCCGTCGAGTTGAATTCCCCCTGTCAGCGTGTCAAAATCGACAATTGCCCCGGTATCTGGGTTGAGGCGGGCGTTTTGACCGGCTTGATTGATAAACCGAATTCGATCGACTGTCGGATTGAAATCAAAACCCGCAGCCCCCGGAGTTAGGGGAACAGCAAACTGCCCGCTACCGACAGCAGTTGCAGCCCCAGTCACCGGATTGATGGCGTACAAGCGATTGCTAGAACCCACACCGTAAAGCACACTGTTAGCGGGGCGAAAATCAATCCCCAGCAAACTTTCTCCTGGCTGCAACCCCGTAACTGCTGCGTCGCTGAGAATCGCCCGCGGTGCCGCCTCGTTAAAACCGACAATTGTTTCCGCGCCATTTCTGACAGTTAAGGCGTAAGCTGTAGGCAAAGGCAAAGCCAAACCGTTAATCTGTCTCCCGTCGGCAATTTGACCGACAAAGGAAGCTTGACCGCTACTTAAATTGATATTGTACAAGCCCGAAACGCCCCCAACTTCCAGCGCCGCCACTGCCACCTCGCGGCCGCCAATACTCCTGACATCAAAGCCGAGAACGCTAGTAGCATCAACTCCCAAAGATCCGATCGTATTCAACACTCCATTATTCGGCGGATCTTGTCGCACCAAAACATCCAAATCGCTGTCAATTACAAACAGCGTTGTCGAAGTTCCCCCTGCAAAGTTATTCACATACGCAGCCCCAGCAGCCCCTGGAGAACTTCCAAAATTGCCATCGCCGGTCCGGTAAGCCAAATTCCCGTCGAGTTGAATTCCCCCCGCCAGCGTGTCAGAATCGACAACTCCTCCCGTATCCGGGTTGAGGCGGGCGTTTTGATCGGCTTGATTGACAAACCGAATTCGATCGACTGTCGGATTGAAATCAAAACCCGCAGCCCCCGGAGTTAGGGGAACAGCAAACTGCCCGCTACCGACTGGACTGGCTTCCCCGGTTCTCGGATTGATAGTATACAAGCGATTGCTAGAACCCACACCGTAAAGCACACCGTTAGCCGGCCGATAATCAATTCCCAGCAAATTTTCTCCCGCTTGCAATCCAGTCACGGGGAAATCTGAGATCACACTTCCCGGATTGGAAAGACTAAAACCGACAATCCGATTAGCAGCAGTTAAAGCATAAGCCGTTGTCAGCGCTGGAGGCGGGGGATTGGGAACAACGCTGCCAATATTATTAGTGAAACTTGCCTGGTTAATCGCACTTTGTCTCACCCCTCTGAGAGTAGCGAGAAATTCTCCAGTCACTCGGTCTTGAATAACAGTATCGTTTCCAGCTTCCTGAATATTCAAGTCGCTAAAACTAAGACCTCCCGCCAAACCGATTAAATCTGTACCGGCTGCAAAATCGGCGATCGCGTCAGCATTTGCGAAATTAGCACCGCCGCTGGTACGACCAGGATCTGCATCAGCGTAGCGCCTCAAAACAAATAGGTCTGCCCCGTCTCCGCCTATCAGGACATCAGTATCTCGATCGCCCGACAAAACATCATTGCCGGAGTTTCCCGATATGGAATCGCTGCCTTTCCCGCCCACTAAAAAATCGTTACCTTCTCCGCCGTTAATAGTATCGTTCTCTAAATCTCCAAAAATCGAATCTTGACCTAAATTCCCGTCAATTAAATCGCTTTGCTTTCCTCCAAAAATGCTGTCATTACCGGAATTTCCCGCAATGGTGTCATTGCCCATCAAACCAAAAACTAGGTCATCTTCTGGAGTTCCTGCTAGCACGTTTGCTTGTGCGGTGCCTCTAATTTCTGCCATGCTCTAATCACCCTCTAATTTTGATACTTTCGTGGCCTAACGGCGGCGGTATTCTCAGTCAAAATATCACAAATTCGCACTTTTAGGATAATTTTTATTATTTTCGGCTGTAGGGGTGGGTTGCCATAAAACTATTACACGCAGCTAAAACGATATATAAACCTGCCCCCCGATTCAAATAAACCCACTCCTCAATACATATCACTTAGCCGTATTTTATAGTTTGCTGTGCAGCCAAGCGCGATCGCAGCTCAACTGAAAACAGGCAAGCTGAAATTTTTAGGGTGCGAACCTATGAAACTTTGTACTGCGTTCATTAGTAATATACGCTGACTCTATAATTTTGGATCTGTACAGTTAGAAATTATTTTTCAAATTTAATCTTAAAGCCTGCGAAGGTGGGCTTTGTGTGTAGCGGCGACCACCAGCACTCAATATAAAGTGGAGTATAAATGCGGAATTGGCATAATAAGTTAGTCGAGCAGTCGTTTTCAGACGACTTAAGCTTTCAGGCAGGGGTTTAAGCCCCTGCCTGAATCGGAGTTTCACGTTTGATCCCTTCCCCTGCTTTTTCAAGCTTTCAGCAGTGCTTTAGAAGCTGATTGCCCTGCGAGTCTCAGTTGCGATCGCAATTTGAGGTTCAACAACACCAAGACACTCCACTGACTGAGTATGGAGAACAAAATCGTATTTCCTGACGCTGTGAAAGACGAAGACCAAAAGCTAACAAATGTTGAAGACAACCAGAAAATAGGAGCTTTTTCTGGGGTTAGCAAGAGCATAGATAAAATCAGAGGCGGCAACAAGATAGCGCTACCGACAGTGCCTGCAGCCCAAATTTCCGGATTTCGGGTTTTTGTCAATAGGAATAGTTGGGTGATGGCTGCGTAAATTAGGATGAGATTCAGGGAGCAAATTACGTCCCAAAATTCTTTTGCCTCAATTTTTTGAAACAGCGTAAAAGGTGTTAAAATTATGACTGAGCTGAGGAGATTAATCGCAATCGCAACTACAGCAGGACTTTTTTCGCTCCAAATTAAATCGAGTAGCGGGTAGCGCCGCCACAACTTCTGACTGCTGGGAACGATTTGTTGACGATACCTCGCCCAATCGTACAAAGATTGTCTGTCAGATGTTAAAGCTGCAATTAAAGCTAAGAACATCAGCAAATTCAAGAGCAGTAAACTAACTTCATTAGCGTAGGGTGGAGGGCTTGATTGGAGTGCAAACCCTAAAAATATTACCTGACAGCAGATAACTACCAAATAACTTTGCCGCTTGCTCAAAACTGTAGCGCTGGGATTTGGAAAGCGGCGCTGCCATCCCTGCCACATCCAGTAGGTTCCTGTACCACAAACGAAGAGAGACAAAGCAAGGCCACTCGCAATATTTGTACCCACTGGCGAGTAAAACCATTGCAACTTGTCTAAGTTTTCAACTAACGAATCGAAATCAGTTTTATTAACTAGAAAAAGCTGATATCTCAGGATAGCAAGGGGAGACAAAAAATGTACCACATCCCAAGCAGCTCGCGTGAGCGGGAACCAAGAAATCCCAAACACAACAAAAACCGTAGCGCTAGCCAACCAAGGTTGAAATCCTCCCAACCAACTGGTTGTCAATCCAAATAGCATCGCACTGCTGTAAAACAAAGCACAGCTAGCTGCAACTGCCGTGTAGAAACATAAAATTTCATTCAACGGTATTTGAGCGGCTAATCCACTGTACAAATGCAGCGGTACTGCCAGAATTGCTGCTAGATAAAGTAGAATTGGTACGCCGAGAATTTTGCCCAGAAAAATTGTTTTGGCAAATTGGGGACTGAGGCGAATAAAGTTGAGGGTGCCGCGGCGTTCCTCCTTGTCTAAGTCGCTGACCAGCAGATAAGTCCCTGCTACTAATAAAGCTAAGACGCTGAATATGCTCAGCCAAATGAATATCTCTAGCCACCAGTTCGGCCAGTTAATGGCAAAGTTGCCCAAGGCATCTCTGACGCACTGTTTCTCATAGGACTTGGCAGTCTCTAAGCAAAACCTGTGATGGATGGGATAAGTGTACTCTCCACGAGCCGGGGGAACGGGTATCTGGGCGCTGAAATACATCCACAGCAGCAGTTGACCGCTTAGGGAAAGGGCAGAGGCGATCGCAATATTGCCAGTATTCAAGCGGCCTTTGATTTCTCGAAATAACTGGGGATTCCAGTTGCCTATTTTGTCTAGTAAGTGGAGTGTCATTGGTTATTGGTGATTAGTAATGGGTGACGACTTAGTTATAACTCACTGTTTATTCGGGTAAACAGGGAACGGGCAAATTAAGATGCTTGCTGGTGTCCCATCTTGAGGAAGATGGTTTCTAAGTCTTCTTGAGTGCAGTGGAATTCGGTTAGGGGAATGTTGGCCGCGACGAGTTCGCGTAATAAATTTGCCGCATCTTCGGGGCTTCCTGAAAAATCAACGCACACCTGTTGAGTTTCCCGGATTATTGCCCAATTTTCCACCCAAGGAAAGTTTTTTAATTCCGATGTTAGCGCTTCTAATTTATTTCCTACAACCGACATAAAAATTTGCTGGCGGCTGAGGCGTTTGTAAAGTTCTTGTAAGGGTGCGCTTTCGACCAGATATCCGAGTTCCATGATACCCACCCAGCTACAAAGTTCGGCTAAGTCGCTGAGGACGTGAGATGATATGACTACGGTCATGCCGGCTTCTTGCAAAGCTTTGATAATTTCGCGAAACTGCATTCGGGCGATCGGATCTAAGCCAGAAACGGGTTCGTCTAACAACAGCAATAGCGGTTCGTGGATAATAGTTCTCCCCAAACTCAGGCGCTGTTTCATCCCCCGCGACAGGGTGGAAATTAAGCTGTTGCGCTTGTTGGTTAGTTGCACGAGTTCTAACACGGAATTGATTCGCTCTCGGCGGCGCGGTTGCTGGAGGTTGTAGAGTCGGGCAAAATAGTCTAAATAATCCCAAACAGTCAAGTCGTCGTAGAGGGGAAAGTCATCGGGAAGAAAGCCGATGCGCTGTTTGAGAATCGGGTGCGATCGATCGCGCAGCAACCTATCTCCATTGATGTAAATTTCCCCTGTAGTCGGTTCCTCAGCCGCCGCCAACATCCGCAGCAAAGTAGTTTTGCCGGCACCGTTGGGGCCGATCAGTCCGCATACTTCGCCGGCTGCTACTTGTAAATCGATGTCATTGACAGCTATATGGCGATCGAATTGTTTCGTGAGCCCGCGAGTTTCTATTGCTAGTTGTTTTGCCATGTTTGGAGGGTGAATGAAGTTTTATTGGTGCATTCCTGGCATGGAAATAGAAGTCTACAACTAGCCTAGCCCGTTCTTCCAGGAATTGTCATCTCGTTTCTGAAATTAAAACAAAGACATTATCGATCGCTGAAATCCTTGCTAATATTAACTCTTCCTTCTTCCTTCTTCCCTCTTCCTTCTTCCTTCTGCTATATCAAGTCTGCACGGAAAATTCCTCTGGATCGATATCCCAATTTGCCCAGCGAATTGCCTCCCTAGCTGATGTCAGGTTAGGCGGCACTCTCAAAGCGTGAATGAATCCCGTACTCGGACAAGTCATTTTTAACAAACAAATCGGCTCGACATCGGCATTATCTATTGTTAATAGTGAATATTCCTGCCAACTATCTATTTGTTTTGCTTGCAACTCTTGACAAATGCGATCGTAACCAATTCCTTGAATTAACACTCGCCTCAGTTCGGCATTGTCTTCTGTTAAAAGCCATTGGGATTGCCATTGATTTGGGTGGAATTGACCGTATTTTTCAGGCAATCTGACGCCGTGATAATAGTAAAAATTCCATCCATCGGCAAACTCAATGGCAGGTTCTGCTTCCGCGTGCAAGCGGTTCTGACTGTCAAAGCGCAGGTGGCGGGGGCGATCGCAGACCGCGCAAATCTTTTCAAAGGCAAATATCCAACCGCAATGCTCGAAAAGCAGCTTTTGGCAGCGATGTATTTCTTGTGCCTTTTGGGAGAGATTGACGCCTAATGAAGATATATACCATTCAGTCAAATAGATTTCCTTAAACAAAGTTGTGGGGGTTTCAGGATATTCCTGGTCCTCCAAATAATCGGGAAAAATATTCCCCATCGTTTGTTCCGATCGCACATATTCGTCAACCACTTCGCAAATTAGCGAACTCAGTGTGCTGTCTGCTTCGGGCTCGATCGTCATGCAATCGAGCTCATACCCCCACACCGCCGGACTTGTAAAGTCTCTCACAATCGATGGGGACATGGACATCCATTTCCCGTCTAGCTTTTTCCCCAATCTATTCCAATGCCCTTCGTTTGACCAGTTTGGTGAATGGTCGCCTTTGGGCAAGTTGAAGATTTGGAGAAAAGCGTCGTGGGGACTGCTGCAAATAATAACTTCGGGTTTTTCTA
The DNA here is from genome assembly GCF_036701085.1 of Microcoleus sp. Pol7_A1. Classification (NCBI taxonomy): domain Bacteria; kingdom Bacillati; phylum Cyanobacteriota; class Cyanophyceae; order Oscillatoriales; family Microcoleaceae; genus Microcoleus; species Microcoleus sp. Pol7_A1. The sequence goes on along the minus strand of NZ_JAUBQD010000045.1, from coordinate 40,064 downwards.
GCCCAATAGCGGCGTAGGCAACTTTGACTGCTGCTGTGGCTTTTTCAACCTCAATTGGTATAGTCGAGAGAGTAAGATGTTTTTGTGCGTGTTCGCCTAACACACTGATCTCGGTAATTTGATTGTTTTCGAGATACAGTGTTGTCAGATTGGTGAGCGATCGCAAGGCGCTGATCTCGGTAATTTGATTGTAGTCGAGACCAAGTTCTGTCAGATTAGTGAGCGAGCGCAAGGCGCTGATCTCGGTAATTTGATTGTAGTCGAGATCAAGTTCTGTCAGATTGGTGAGCGAGCGCAAGGCGCTGATCTCGATAATTTGATTGTCGTTAAGACGCAGCTCTGTCAGATTGGTGACCGAGCCGAGGAAGCTGATGTCGGTAATTCTATTGCCGCTGAGATTCAGTGTGGTCAGATTGGTGAGCGAGCTGAGGAAGCTGATGTCGGTAATTTCATTGTTGTAGAGATGCAGTGTGGTCAGATTGGTGAGCGAGCCGAGGAAGCTGA
>NZ_JAUBQD010000045.1:0-39460 GCF_036701085.1 Microcoleus sp. Pol7_A1 | reverse complement strand
TGTCGGTAATTTGATTGTTGCTGAGATGCAGCTCTGTCAGATTGGTGAGCGAGCCGAGGAAGCTGATGTCGGTAATTTGATTGTTGCTGAGATGCAGCTCTGTCAGATTGGTGAGCGAGCCGAGGAAGCTGATGTCGGTAATTCTATTGTAGTCGAGACCAAGTTCTCTCAGATTAGTGAGCGAGCCGAGGGAGCTGATGTCGGTAATTCGATAATTGTAGCCCAGATGCAGTGTGGTCAGATTGGTGAGCGAGCCGAGAAAGCTGATGTCGGTAATTTGATTGAGGCGCAGATTCAGTGTTGACAGATTGGTGAGCGAGCCGAGGAAGCTGATGTCGGTAATTCTATTGCTGTCGAGAATCAGTGTTTTCAGATTGGTGAGCGAGCCGAGGAATCTGATGTCGGTAATTAGATAATTGTAGCCCAGATGCAGTGTGGTCAGATTGGTAAGCGAGCCGAGAACGCTGATGTCGGTAATTTGATTGAGGCCCAGATTCAGTGTTGTCATGCTTGAAAGTATCTGCTCCGCTCCTTGTGCGTCCTCAGTGCTAGCCTTTTTTAACAACACTTTAACTGTGTGCCTTGCCTCTTCTGAAAGACTCTCAATATGCCTGCACCAGTCCGCAAAGCGGCTAAAACTAATTGATTCGTTTGGTTGTTCTTCTGACATAAAACACTCCGAGAGTACAAAATTAATTATTTCTATACAGCTTTACTAAATTGTTGGCGGGTGGGAATCTGAATTATGAACTCAGTTCCTTGCCCGATCGTAGAAAAACACTTGAGCTTACCGCGATGTTTTTCCGTGATGATTTGATAACTGATGGACATCCCCATGCCTGTCCCTTTTCCCACAGGCTTGGTGGTAAAGAACGGATCGAAAATGCGTTGCTGAATCTGTTCGGACATACCAACACCGTTGTCAGCGATCGCAATTTCTACCCAATCAGCTTCGATGGGTGACGTGCGAATCCTAATCTGCCCCGGATTAGCTTGGAGTTGTGCATAGGTTTTCCCGCTACCGCTTTCTTCGAGCGCATCGATCGCATTTGCCAGAATATTCATCACCACCTGGTTCAGTTGTCCGGGGTAGCACTCAACGTGGAGTAGGAGGCTGTAGTCCTTAGTGACCTTAATCTCTGGGAAATCGGCTCTGGCTTTGAGGCGATTTCCCAAAAGCAGGAGGGTGCTGTCAATCCCTGCGTGAATATCGACAGTTTTAAAGTCAGCTTCATCAAGACGGGAAAAGTTGCGTAATGACAGCACGATCTGACGAATGCGATCGGTGCCAATCTCCATCGAATTCAGGGTTTTCGGTAGGTCTTTCTGCAAAAATTCTAAATCGATGTCATCCACCATAGCTTGAATATCGGGAGACGTATTAGGATTCTCCTGCTGGTAAAGTTCAATCAGATCCATCAGATTTTGCGTGTACTCCCGCAAATGGGTCAGATTGCCGTGGATGAAATTAACGGGGTTATTGATTTCATGGGCGACCCCTGCCACTAATTGCCCTAAACTTGACATTTTTTCTGCCTGCACGAGTTGCGTTTGGGTCTGTTGCAACTCCAGCAGCGTGCGTTCGACTTGCTCTCGGGCTTCAGTAATGGCAGCAATTTGAGGCAAACTGGTCCAACAGGCGATCGCCACTCCCACGAAGGCAACCGTCACTAACAAAATGCTAAACAAAGCCACATATTGCCCCACAGCCACCCGCTCTAAACCCGCTCTCACCCACCAGCCAATACTCAGCGCACTGCACACTAAACCAATTAAGATCGTGACCTGAAATGCCAACCAATCTGTTTTGCTGGTATTGGGTTGCTGGTGATACCGTTGCATCCACCCATCAGGATGGAACAGGGGGACGTTCAGGCGCGGTAATTGAGTGCCTGCCACGCCAATCAGCCAAGGTAGCAGTAAGCCAATCGCTAAGTCCTGCCAGCTCCATGCCCACCCACCCACGACTAAAACAGCCACTTCAAGGCCAAAGAAGCCCAGCGACCACCAGGGCCATCTGGTTTCTGGTCGTCGCCGACTGACCCACTCACCTAAGTGAATTGCCATCATCGAACTCAGGTAGCCGGTCCCCCCCACCATCACAACCCGTGCGACATCGCCCCACCACAGGCAAATCAGACTCAGCCCGAGGGTGGAAATCAAACTGGGTTCGAGCACTCCCCGGCGAGACAGCACGGCAAACACGGGTGGTAAGTAGCCATCTTTGGCTAACTGATACAAAATCCGGGGACTGTTAGAAACAGCAGTTGCAGAGCTGAGGAGACATCCTGACGCAATCAGAAAGGTGACCAGAGCGGGGGCGAATGTGCCCCAGAAGGGTTGGGTTGCTGCCATTAGATTGAGGTAGGCGCTATCCCCTAAGCCGGGATCTGTGGCTAACCGCATCAAAACCCACGATCCGCCGAGATAGACGATCGGAAGCAATCCCGTCGTCACTTGCAAGCACCGTAGGGTAACGCTGGGTTGGCGGCTATCTGCCACAAATGAAGAAGCCGTTTCGCCACCATAAACCGCATAGACGGCGATAAAGAACCATTTCATCCAATCGATCGGAGAAACGCCTGCTCCCAGCTCCGGCAGCACCCCAGGGCTAGCGGGAGCAAAACTTAACCAAGCCATGCCTTGGATACAAAAGGTGAGAAGAAACCCGATCGCTGGAAATATAAAGAAAGAGTGCAAAATACCTAGCGTGCGAGTTCCACTAAAAGCAACGATGAACGGCAGCACTGTAAACCCAATTCTGAATAGGATCTCTGGACAGGTAATCCCCAGTGGCGTCAGATTCGCTTTGATTAAATCGGTCAGAACGATCGCATTCATGGCTGGCACAGACGCCCAGCCGAACATATAACCAATGGCCCCATAGCGAGCCAAGTTTGGCAACCGGTGGAGCAAGCGGGTCGTATAGTTTGGGGTGCCTCCAGCTACCTCTGGGAAGTAAGTCCCTAACCGCTTAACTTGCAGGTTGAGCATCATGCTAATGATTGTTCCCGGCAACCAAACCCAGATCGCCTGCGGACCTAGTGCGGCATTCATCGCAGGCGCAGTCCCTAACCATAAAAGCAACCCACTAAAGCCAAACCCCCAGGTTTCTTGTGAAGAAAGACTCTGAGGCAAGGGAGGTATTGAAACCGGATTGCGATTCATGATTCTCGTAGAAAAAGGACTAATGTAGACTCAAGTTTTCCCTGAAGTCACTGACTGTTTCATTCGCTACCAAAAAAATTAGTTCATCAACCACTTCTCTGGGATCTTCTTTATACTCTATACTCTCTAAATTATAAAAATTTGAAATCCTTCACAGTCCTGAAGCCTTGTGAAGGATTGAAATGACAAAAAATCATTCTCACTGCGTAAGTCCTGACTGAGTTAAGTCTACTATTTCAAATCTTCGAGCTTAATCCGAGGATCGACAGCTTTTAGCAGCAAATCCGCCAACAAATTCCCCACAATCAACATGGTTGCACCCATCATCAAACTTGCCATTACTAAATACAAATCTTGATTGTTCACCGCCTCCAAAGTCAGCTTTCCCAAACCCGGCCAATTAAAGAAAAATTCGGCAATAAACGCACCGCTCAACAAACTAGCAAACTCAAAACCCAATAGCGTAATCAACGGATTAACAGCATTCCGCAAAGCGTGAACGTAAATTACTCGATCGTCGGGCAAACCTTTCGCCCGCGCTGTTCTGATGTAATCTTGACGCAGCACGTCTAACAATTGTCCCCGCATCAATCTTTGCAAACCAGCAAAACCAGTAAGACTGAGGGCGACAGTTGGTAAAATTAAGTGCCAGCCGTAATCGAGGATTTGACCCCACCAAGGTAAGTCTGCGTGGTCGATACTTGTCATTCCTCCGACGGGAAACAGAGGCGAAGTATTTTGTGCGAAAAATAGCAGCAACAAAGCTGTAATAAAGCTCGGAAATCCCTGTCCGGTGTAGCTGACTACTTGCAGAACTCGATCGACTGTGCGGTTTTGATTGACGGCGGCGACAATTCCCAAAGGAATGGCGATCGCCCAAGTCACAAACATAGATGCGATCGCCATCAACAGCGTCGCCGGTACCCGTTCCCACAGCAGCGAAGCTACCGATCGCTGATACACAAAACTCGTGCCAAAATTCCCCCGCGTCACAATTTGTTGCAGCCACAGCCAATACTGCACAATAGCTGGTTTATCTAAGCCGAACTGCTGTTCGAGTTGCTTGAGTGTTTCCGGCGAAATCTTCGGATTTTGGCTCAAAGTATCCAAGTAATTTCCCGGTGCTAGCTCAATAATTGCAAAACAAAGAGCCGATGCCAAAAATAGCGTTAAAAGTGCCTGCAACAGTCGCTTGACAACATAAGTAAATGTCTCGCCACCAAACAGAGAACTCAACCCTCGCCAATTTCGATTCAATTTAATAGAAGTCATAGGATTTTAGATTTTAGATTTTAGATTTTAGATTGTTGAATTGAACAATTGAAGAATTGAAGAATTGTGAATGATATTAATTCCGGTTGCATCGGAATGATTTAACCGCTCTTAACGCAGAGATCGCAGAGTCAGAGAAGAGAGAGATGAATAATTCCGATGCAAAGGTCAAGGATATTATTTGTCAGTAGTTTTTATTCAACTGTCAACTGTCAACTGCCAACTGCCAACTGTCAACTGTCAGCAGTTAACTAACTAATATTCAACTAGCGTGACGATCGGCACATCCGGCAATTTCTCCCTGCCGCCCAAAGCCTGCAATTCAATGATAAAAGCAAAACCGACAAGCTCGCACCCAGCTTGCTCCAACAATTTAGCCGTCGCCACCGCCGTTCCGCCAGTGGCGATTAAATCGTCCACAATCAGCACCCGGCTGCCGGATGTCATCGCATCTCGGTGCATCTCCAGTCGATCGACACCGTATTCCAATTCGTACTCAGCAAAATGAACCGCACCTGGCAGTTTCCCTGGTTTGCGGACAGGAATAAAGCCTATTCCCATTTTATAAGCCAAAGGCGCGCCAAATATAAAGCCCCGCGATTCCATGCCCACCACATAGTCAACAGACATTGCAGAGCATTTTTCCGCTAAGCTGTCAATGGTGTAGCTCAGCCCTTGCGGGTCGCGCAGCAAAGTTGTAATGTCTCGAAACAGAATTCCCGGCTTTGGGAAATCAGGAATGTCGCGAATCAGAGATTTGAGATCCATAAGCTTGCAGATCGGCGTTGAGGGTAACGAGGCATCAAAAATGCTACAATAATAACGTCAAAATTTAAAATATTAAAAATAAAAATTAAAACTAAAAGCTTCTTTAATTTTTATTCTTTAATTGCTTAATCCTTTACGTACTATGTAAACAAATGTCATAATTCCCTAACAACAGGGTTGAATATCAAGATTTGTCACCAAAAAACGAGCGGTAAGCCCCTGGCTTCAGACATGGGGAGGAACGCGGTTGCGACGACCGTCTCCTTGAAAATAAACAGAGTTTTTTCAGTTGTGCTGTAGAATTAGATAGATCGCATGGTGAGGCTTTCTCAATTATGGAACAAGTTCTGACTCTAGTTTGTAAGCTCCAACCGACACCTGAACAATGTTCTAAAATAGACTCTTTGCTGAAGGCGTTTGCAGATGCTTGCAACTGGGCAAATCAAACGGTAAAAGTTGGGATAACCAGTAAAACCACGATTCAGAACTTGGTCTATCAGGAATTGCGTCAACAGTTTGGATTGAGCGCCAATCAAACGGTTAGAGTTTGTGCGCGCGTTGGCGCTAACCGTAAAACGGAGAAAATCAATGGCAAGCCTGTCAAGGTTTTTTCTCCTACCAGTGCCGATTACGATGCCCGAATCTTTGCTTTCAGAGAGAAGGATTGGAAAGTCAGCCTGACATTACTGAATGGGCGTGAGCATATTAAGTTGAATGCAGGCAACTACCAGAAAGGCAAGCTCAAGGGCAGAGTGCCGACTAGCGCTCAATTGTGTAAGCATCGTGACGGGCAATACTACGTCCATATTCAACTCAAAAATGAAGCACCTGAGCCGATCCACTCGACTCAAGTAATCGGAGTGGACTTTGGACGCCGTGATATCGCAGTAACTAGCATCGGGGATAAATGGGACGGCAAACAGATTCAAGGCGTTAGAGACAAATTTGCTTTGGTCAGAGCATCACTCCAACAAAAAGCATCGAAAGGCACAAGGTCTACTCGCCGCAGGGCAAGACAGATTTTGCAACGGCTGTCGGGCTCGGAGCGACGTTACCAAACTTGGTTGAACCACAACATCAGTAAACTGATTGTTCTGTCGGCAATCCAAAACAATGCAATCATTGCAATTGAAGATTTGACAGGCATCAGAGAGCGTACCAATAAGCAACCCAGAAACAAGAATGAGCGCAGACGCAGTAATAGCTGGGCATTCTTCCAACTGCGATTATTTTTGAGCTACAAGTCTGTGAAGTATGGTGTTGAATTGGTAGCGGTTAACCCTGCCTACACCAGCCAGACTTGCAATAACTGCTTGCACATCCACCCTATAAAAGGCAAGTCTTATCGGAGTGGCAAGAGTTTTAAATGTGGGCATTGTGGCAATCACGGTGATGCTGATGAAAATGGTTCAAAGGTGATTTCAATTGTGGGAGCGGCATTTGTAAACCCGCTCGGAGGTTCGGTGTTGTCCTGCAATCTTGCAGACCACATCAGGGCTACTGAAAGCTCCAGGCTTCTAGCCGTGGAGTAGTTTACCCTAAGATCTAAAGTCAAAAATCTAATATCTAAAATCCAATGATTAAGTTGGCAGCACGAGTGGGCGAGGTTCCTCCTTCCATAACCTTGGCGATCGCAGCTAAGGCTAAAGCCATGAAGGCCGAAGGGATTGATGTCTGTAGTTTGAGTACGGGAGAACCAGACTTTGATACCCCCGAACACGTTAAAGCAGCGGCAAAACAAGCTTTAGACGAGGGGAAGACTAAGTACGGCCCTGTGACTGGGGAACCGCAGTTAAAAGCTGCGATCGCCCGCAAACTCCGCGACGACAACAACCTTAACTATCAACCTGAAAATATCATCGTCACCAACGGCGGCAAGCATTCGCTCTACAATCTGATGATGGCTCTGATCGATCCGGGGGATGAAGTAATTATCCCTGCTCCCTACTGGCTGAGCTATCCAGAAATGGTAAAACTCGCCAGCGGCAAGCCTGTAATTGTACGGACAGATGCTTCTACAGGATATAAAATTACACCGGAACAACTGAGTCGAGCCATTACTCCCAAAACCAAGTTATTTGTACTGAATTCGCCTTCTAACCCGACGGGAATGGTGTACACTCTGGCGGAAATCAAAGCACTAGCCGAGGTGATAGTCGATCGAGATATTCTAGTCGTTGCTGACGAAATTTACGAAAAAATTATATATGACGGCGCCCAACACGTCAGCATCGGTTCCCTGGGTCAAGAAATCTTCGATCGCACCCTGATCAGCAGCGGTTTTGCCAAAGCTTACTCGATGACAGGCTGGCGAATCGGTTATTTGGCCGGGCCGATCGAATTAATCAAAGCCACCAGCACCATTCAAGGTCACAGTACCTCAAACGTGTGTACTTTTGCACAGTACGGCGCGATCGCAGCTTTGGAAAGCAGCCAAGAGTCTGTAGAAAAAATGCGTCAAGCTTTTGCCGAAAGGCGTCAGGTAATATTTGAATTGCTCGATGCTGTCCCCGGAATTAGCTGCATCAAACCAGACGGTGCTTTCTATATGTTTGTCAACATCAGCAAAACTGGAATGAATTCTCTAGAATTTTGCGACGCTTTCTTAGAACAGCAGCAAGTAGCAGTTATTCCGGGGATTGCTTTTGGTGCAGACGACCACATTCGCTTGTCTTACGCCACCGATTTAGGCACAATTAAAAAAGCCGTAGAAAGGCTCGATAAATTTGTCCGCAGCATCTAAAAATTAGTTAGTAGTCATTAGTCATTAGTTAGTAGTCATTAGTCATTAGTCATTTGTTATTTGTTCTTGGTAGCAACTGACTAATTACCGATCGCTGTTGACTATTGACTGTTGACTGAATACTGCTGACTGTTGACTAATACCAATTTTAAAAACTATTGCTAAAGTAATTCTCTTATATAAATTATCGTTCATTCGCTCTCACCACCGGTCGGACACGGCAGTGCCGTTTCCCTACAGACGATAGCTGATAATTTATATCTAGCACAACTTTTCAGAATTGGTATAACTACTGCTGACCAATGACCAATGACTAATGACTAATGACTAATAACTAAAGCTGTTTCGTCATGATTTCTTTCAGCAAATCCAGCCCCTTCTTAACTCGCCGAGAAACAGTCACCGCACTGATACCCAAGCGTTCAGCCGTTTCTTTCTGCGTCAAATCGTAGAGAAAAACAAACTCCAATATCTCGCGAGTCCGTTGTTCCAACATAGCCAAAGCTTGCTGTACGCGAATTTGATCCTCTTGCGCCAACTGAAAACTCCGATACTTGGTATCGGGAACCAATTCTCCGAGACAAGTAGCCCCCTCATCTTCATCTTGCATCGGCGCGTCCAAACTCAGAGGCGATCTGTTGAGATGGGCCAACTTAATTTCTTGCCATTCTTCTACAGAAACCTCAAGCACTGCTGCTACTTCAGCATCCGTAGGTTTGCGGTTGAACTGCACCTGCAAATCCTTGATCGCTGCTACAGATTTGCGTTCCAGGGACTGCCAGTGGCGGGGAAATCGCACAGAAGGGCTTTTGTCCCGCAAGTAGTGTTGAATTTCGCCCCGAATGTAGGGAATTGCAAAGGAACTAAAAGCGTGTCCCTTCGACATATCAAACCGCTCGATCGCCCTGATCAACCCAATACACCCTACTTGCAGCAAATCGTCGTAGCTTTCACCGCACTGGTTTAGCCAGTGGTAAACTTCTTTTCTCACCAGTCCAATATTCAGTTTAACTAACTGATTGCGGATTTCATTCGATCCTGAAAGTTGGTACTCGCGCAACAATTGCAAATTTTCGTTTTTTAGCTCGTTGGGCACTGTGGTAGACATAGCGGCATAAGGGTTGGTAGAGGAGAGGACTGAGGTTGCTTTAGATCGAGTTTCCAATACAGTCTAAAATAATTCACTTTTAGGTAGTGTAATCCTAGCACTTAATAGGTGTGATAGCGGACACACTTGTTGAATTTTGGGAATGTGCAGGGATTTAGGGCGACGATCCGAAGGCCTTCGGCAGAAGGCAGCATTTTACCAGATAGAAGGTATTCGGCCAAATCCCGAATTTAACCGGGATTTTTTACCACTATATTATAATCTGAAAGCTGTTTAAATACAATACTTTAATTAATTAAAAATCCAAACTTAATCACTTGCGACTAATCACAATCAAATCATAAATTTAGTCATTAGTCAACAGTCTTAATTTATATTGGTCAAGACTGTTGGCTAATGAAGGGCGAGCAGTAGCTTTATTGCAAAAAACTGCTCAAGTTCGATCTATCCAGAAACCCAATTTTACGATACAGAAGGCTCAATGCGAGCGTAAAACAAACCCCGAATTTTCACGTCCAGAGCAGGTCTAGCTCCCAAATCAGTATCAGAAGGCTGCGTGCTCTCAAAAATCCCGCCAACTTCGCCAGTGGCGCTGTTGACTTTAGCAACTTGGAGAGAAATTTTGCCCGCCTTGCTGCGGGTGTCAGCCAGCTTTACATTAGAGCGGTTCAGTTTGGAATTGTCAGTAGCCGGAAGCGCTACAGCATTATCGTAGCCAGTCGCTACCCCGCGAGCTTTAGGATCTAAAAAGCCTGCGCTGCGGTAAGAAGGAACGTTAAACTCCCCTCGCAAATCGGTGGAAGTATTGATAGCAACCACTCCCGGTTCGGAACTGGCCACTAGCTGTTTAATGGTAAACAAGAAAGGTACTTGCTCTCCGCCCGGTAACTGAATCGTAATAGCTTGAAAATCCAAGCCGTCTTCTTCTGTGAAAGTCAGAGTTCCGTCAGTACCGACTTTGAGCGTACCTTGAACTTGGTCAATGCTCGACGTGAACCGCGTCAGCAATTTACCAGGCACAAATTCCGCCTCTTGACGTTTGTTTGCTGGTTCTTCCTTCACAAAAAAAGTTGTGGGCTGCAAACACAAACCAGTCAGTTTATAGGTGCCGTCCGCTTCGAGGGGGATCGATCCCCGAGAAGTTTCTGCCAAGCTAGGGCAGTTATTAGCCAATCCAGTACCTCTAATCTCGTCATAGGTGAGCAACTCGGTAGTCGCCACCGTCGTGTCAGGACCAGAAGAACAAGCAACCAGCGCACTCATGCAAAATGCTAAAAGTGCAACAATTAAAGCACGATATTTCATTGCAAACCTCAATATCCAACATCGGATTATATTAAGAAAAAGCCTTACTTCGAGCAAAATATAATTGCCCGCCGGCAGGCTACGCCAGCGCTTTGGGCAGCATTTAGATCCAGATCGCTCGCTTCACCGAGACCGACATTGATTCAAAAAATCAAGCTAGTCCAGTGAAAATAAGCAAGAACTTATGATTTCTCAATCATGTTCGGATCGCAGCCCAATACACATGGTACGACGGGTTGTGCTCTTTTCTTGGCTTGGACTGCAAATTAATATTGCTTAAGTCAACCTACTTAAGTTACTTTGCTTATGACCCCGAATGGCGATCGCGACTAGCTCGATTAGTCGGCTGACCAAAAGGCTGGGGACAAACGCCTTGTAGATTTCAAAGGAAGCAGCAGTATGGACAACGGCAAAGATTTAGAGTCAGAAAAGTTGCAGTCTCAAATGCAATCGCTGACAGAGGCGATTCGGACTTTAGCCGAAAGTTGTCAGGGAGACAGTCTGCTGCTTTTGGCCCTGCTGCGGACGCTGGAAGCTTCGCACCGGGAAATTCGGGACGGTTTGTTTCAAGCGTCTTTTCCCGACAACCGCCAAGCACTTTACAAACTACTCAAGAATATTGAAGCCAATGGTGGCTGGCCTTACATCCACCGCATGAAACTTCGATCGCTCTTGGGGTACACCCAACAATTATCTCCCCTAGAAGATTCTCCAGCCGAGTTGCCAGAAGACTCGGCCGAGACTCCACAAGACGTTAAATAGTTTTGAGTTTTGAGTTATGAGTTTATGTAAAAATCACAAACTCATAACTGAGCTGGGCGATCGCGCCTAGAACCCAAATGGTGTAGGAGGTAAGGGTATCGGGTTCGGCACCGTCGGGAATATCGGCGTCTGCCCGGCGGGCATTGGCAATAGTCCGGGAGTCTGCGTCGGGGCGATCGAACTAATTGACAGCAGGGGCGAATCAGTATCAGGCACGCTAACTGTCGGCGGAGTTGGAATCCTCGAAGCAGTCGGAGTCGGAGTCGGTGCGGCTGTCGGCGTCGGAGTCGGTGCGGCTGTCGGAGTCGGAGTCGGTGCGGCTGTCGGAGTCGGAGTCGGTGCGGCTGTCGGAGTCGGAGTCGGAGTCGGTGCGGCTGTCGGAGTCGGAGTTGGAGTCGGAGTTGGAGTCGGAGTTGGAGTTGGAGTTGGAGTCGGAGTTGGAGTTGGAGTCGGAGTCGGAGTTGGAGTCGGAGTTGGAGTTGGAGTTGGAGTTGGAGCCGGAGTCGGAGTTGGAGTTGGAGCCGGAGTTGGAGCCGGAGTTGGAGTTGGAGGTTGATTTGGATCTGTAATTGTGGTTGTAACTGTAGTTGTAGTTGTAATCGTGGTTGGTCTGGGGGGAACCGTCCCAGTCACAGCGATAAAATCATTGGCATCGAGCAGCGCCGCCGGAGTGTCTGTCAAAATTGCTAAAAGCTTGCCGTCGAGCGTCGTAATTACTGTATCCCTGATATTTGCACCGTTACCTTGCCGAACTTGCAGTTGAGCGAAAGATAAATTGCTCGGCAGTCCAAAGAAATCCTCTGCCTCATTGTAATCAGTAATTAAAGCCAAACTGCCAGGCCCGGCTCCCAATCCAAAGACATCGCTGCCGCTGCCGCCAGTCAGAGTATCCGAACCCTCACCTCCGATCAGAGAATCATTACCCTCTGCCCCAAATAAATTGTCATTGCCGAAACTGCCCAAAATTGTATCGTCGCCGATACCTCCGGCCAAGGAGTCATCGCCAAAACCGCCGTCGAGAGCATCATTACCTTTGCCACCAAACAGGAAGTCATTGCCTTCATCTCCCAGTACCGAGTCGTCGGCTTCATCCCCGCGAAGCGTATCGGAACCTGTGCCGCCAAAAACTGTATCGTCAGCCTTGCCGCCGAATATCTGGTCGTTACCAGCATCTCCGAAGAGCGAATCGTTGTCGGCATTGCCGTACAAAGTGTCGTCGCCGTCGCTGGCACTCAAGTAATCGTTGCCCTCACCGCCCAACAGTTGATCCCTGCCGCTACCGCCGTTGAGAGAATCGTTCCCAAAATTCCCGTAGAGAAAGTCCTCATCAGCATTCCCGAACACGGAATCGTCGCCGTCACTTCCTGTGAGGGTGTCGTTGCCAGTACCGCCGGCAATCACATCAAAGCCTCCGTTGCCAAAAACTAAGTCGTCCCCAGCGTCTCCCACCACGCTGTCTATCCCGTCGTTGCCTTCGAGGATGTCGTTCCCCAAACCGCCGCGAATCGAGTCGTCGCCGTTCCCGCCGGAAGCAAAATCGCGGCCTTGGTTGCCAATAAGTTCGTCATTTCCTTCACCGCCAATCAGCGAATCTGCCCCGTCACCTCCAAGAAGCTGGTCGTTGCCGCCGTCGCCCTCTAGGGTGTCATCTCCTCCCGCACCCAGGGGCGTGTCATCGCCATCTAAGGCGCGAATTCGATCGCTCAGCGGAGTTCCTAGAATAAAGTCGTTGCTGTCTGTGCCGATCAGGTTTGCCATACGGGATACACCGGTCCTCAATAAAATAAATTGTTTGAAATTATGTTAATCGCCTTCGTGACAAGGGATTGCTGCTTGCCTAGGTTAGCATAATTGAGATTTTGGCAATCTGGCGAAGGGGCGCTGGAAGTTTTGCCCGTGTCCGCAGTTGCGATCGGGGCTGGTATAATGCCCGATCGGCAATCTAATTTAGTTACTCGGGATTTTTTCAAATAGAAATTAGTCGATCGGACTCAAGGAACTCAAACTCGACAAACAAAAGGAGGAAGAATGAAAAATGAATAACCTTTTTCATCCTTCCTCCTCCTCAATTTTTTACTTCTGATACCACTTTTAAACAAGAATGCAACTGTAGGCCCGTGTTCCAAATCATTAGGTCATCTGTAATTCCCAATTCTTCAATCTAAAATCTAAAATCTAAAATCTAAAATGGTAGGACGGATGCCCTCTACTTTTATCCGTTAATAGGTAACACTATCTCAAATTCACTTCCTCCCCCCAAAGTAGAATTTACATTAATTGTTCCGCCGTGGGTTTCGACTACAATCTGGCGGGCGATCGCCAATCCTAACCCCGTACCTTTTCCTACTGCCTTCGTAGTGAACAAATGGTCAAAAATCCGCTGTTTCACGGCTTCAGTCATGCCCGCACCGTTATCGGCAATCTGAACTTTGATGTGCCGATCGCCCGACAGACTGGTACGAACAGTGATACAGTGTGGATTTGCTTTAATTGCCTCCAAACTGCGTCCTTGGTTTGATTCTTCTAGGGCATCGATCGCGTTAGCAAGCAGGTTCATAAAGACTTGGTTCAGTTGACCGGGAAAGCATTCAATTTGCGGGAGATTGCCGTAGTCTGTGACGACTTCGATCGGGGGATGGTGTTCGTTGGCTTTCAGTCGGTGTTTCAAAATTAAGATGGTGCTGTCAATGCCCTCATGGATATTAAAGGGAACTTTGTAGTCTTTATCGGCTCTGGAGAAGGTGCGGAGGCTAGTGCTAATGCCGCGAATGCGATCGCATCCCACTTTCATCGACAACAGCATCTTTGGCAAATCTTCTAAAGCATACTCTAAATCAATATCCTCCGCATCTTCTTCGATTTCCTCGCCGGGATTTGGCAGTTTTTGTTGATATAATTTTAAGTGACCAATCACATCTTTGATTGTGGTGGTTGCTTCCTCAATATTGCCGCTAATAAAGCCGACAGGATTATTAATTTCGTGGGCAACTCCCGCTACTAAATTGCCCAAGGCGGACATTTTTTCGCTTTGCACGATTTGTAACTGTGCTTGCTGCAAATCGAGGAGCGATCGCTCTAATTCTTGTGAATAAGCTTGAGATTGTTGGTACAAGCGGGCATTTTCTAGAGAGATAGCCGCTTGGGCGCACAAAAGTTGGATGACTTCAGTGCGATCTTCTGTAAATGCACCAATTGTCAAGTTATTTTCTAGATATAGCAAGCCGATTAATTTACCCTGATTTAAAATTGGCGCGCACAGCACACTTTTGGGCTTTTCCTGCATCAAATACGGATCGGCAATAAAATCGCTTTGTACTGCTGCATTATCCAAAACTACAGTTTTCCAAGTCCGCTTAACATAGTTGACCACAGCAGCGGGAACCTCGTCGCTGGCTGACAGCGGTACAGATATTGAGATGACATCTTGATGGAAGGAGGCTACAGCTTCGATCGCGAGATTCCCATCCTTAAGCAACAGCAGAACAGCTTTTTTTGCCCCGGCATTTTCCATCACCACACACATCAGTGCAGCCAGCAATTTTTCTAATTGAATTTCACTCGATAGAGTTTGGGAGGCTTTGAGAATAGTCGAGAAATCGAGGGCTTCGTAAATACTGCTGCTGCTAGATAGAGTTGTGTGCCAGGTTTGATGTAAAACTGACGATTTATTGATTGTGTGGAGGCGAGTTTCGCTGATTCCAAAACGATTTTCTCTTGCCTGCAATATGGGAGCAAGAAGTTGGGGATAGCGCTTTTCTAAGTCATCGATTTTGGCTTTCGCACCCCAGCGAGCATAACAGTAGTAGGCTTCTTGCATATAAGCTTGCGCCACTTTTTCTTTGCCCCAGTCGAGGTAGAATTTAGCTGCTAGTTCGTTAGCGAGAGCTTCTTCTTGGATGTATTCGTTTTCTTTCGCTCCAGAAATGGCGCGATCGTACATTTCAATAGCTTCTGCCCTCTGTCTGGCAACTCGGTATTTCTCTGCTTCTACCAACTGCCACTTATGCAAATAATTCATGGGGGCGTGTTGTGCCCAATGCTGCAACTTCCTTTGATTTTCCTCAACTCGTTGCCACTGCGTTTCTAACTCAGTCTCGGACTCAGGAGTGGCAAGGGCTATGAGTGACTCATAGAAATATAAACCAGCTTCGGAAGCAGTTCCTACACTTCCCGCGATATACTGTCTTGCTCGATCGACATCTACTGCGGCCCCAGCAATGTCTCCCTGCAGGAATCTCAACGTCGCCCTGTACAAATAGAAGATGCAGAGTCGGTAAAAATCGTTAGAGGCAAGCGACTGAGAAACCAGCTTCTCCTCATAGCCTTCCTGTTCAAAGGAAATCTCAAAGTTGTTTGGATTACCCAATAAAAACAGCGTTGCTTCCCAAAAAACCGAACAATAATTTGCCGTCGTTAGTTGGTTGAGGTCGAGTAATTGCTGACGGTATGCCCGAATTTGGGGCTCAAGTTCTGCCAAAGGTTGACCGCACCAGAAAGCATTTATACAAAATGCTTGCCCGCTATACCCGACAAACTCTAGATTGCCTGTTTCTAATCCGGCTTGATAGGCTGCCTCAATAATGGGGATGGTATCTTGCAAATGCGATTTGCGATGGTACAAACAGAGTCCGATCACAGCAAAAGTTGCAGAACGAATATTTTTGGCCTCCGCGCTACTGCCAAGACGATAAGCTAATCGACCAAACCGATCGGCTACCGTCACATCTTGTAGAAAGCTGTTGAGAAAAATGCCATAACAACTATAGCTATAAGCTGAACTGCGACTGTTGCCATATTGGATAGATAAATTTACCTGTAAGGCCGTCACCAGTGCAAACAAAGACGAACCAACGAGATAACAAGCTGACACCATACTTGCCGCCACTTGCATCGCAGCCAGCTTTTGGGGGTTTACCATCGCTGGCAGATCGAATAAGTCTTCAATAGGTCGATCGGCGATCGAGCTATTAATTTCCTGCACTGCTTGCTGAATATCTTCTGATGTAGGGCGATCGGGCAATTCAACTCCTAATTCTTTGAGACTCAACAAACCGATAGCAATTGCTTCTAAAAACTTGTTCTGGGACGTTAATGCCTGAATTTTGACGATATAAACGCTCACTCGCTCTAGGGGAGTGCTGGTATGATGAATCACAGTATCAATCCACCGATCCATCTGGTCAAATTCACCACAGAGTGAAGCCAATTCTGCGGCTATTTCGTGCAAGTTCAAGGTCATCTCGTACTGTCGTTGCCAAGCGCTCTCTCCAAGCAAATTTAGCCCGATCGCAGCATACTCGCGAGCAGCTTGATAAGCAGTAGCGGCTCTGGCTTTGCGGCAAGCCGTGAGGTTGAGTTGTGCCAAATCGGATCGTTCTGTTTGGTGTTCAATCAGCGCAATACCATAATTCAACTGATTGACGACTGAAAAAATTTGCTCTTCTATAGCTGCGGGTGAAATTTGCTGGATCAGCAATTGTCCAATCTGATAGTGAGCGCGCGATCGCTCTTGTTCGGGAATTAAAGAATAGGCAGCTTGCTGAACCCGATCGTGCAAAAACTTGTAATTCACCACCTCCGAATTGTCGGTCTCCTCCCGTCTTTCTCGCCCCATATAAAACTTGTAGACTTCACTTTCAGGCAGGATTAACCCCTCTTGCAAAGCCTTCCACAAATCCGCCGCCGTTTCCGTTTCCAATTGCTGGGAGACAACTGCCAAAGTCCCCAAATCAAACTGATTCCCAACACAAGCAGCCAACTTCAACACATTTTGAGTCCCTGGCGGCAATTTTTGCAACTGCAACGCCATAAACTCGACCACATCATCCGTCAGCGCTGCCTCCCGAACTCGCACAATATCGCACTGCCAATAACCAGCAACCCGGTCAAAATCAATCAGCCCATCCTGATGCAGTGCTTTGAGAAACTGCGTTGCAAAAAAGGGATTTCCCTGGGTTTTTTGTGCCGCCAAATCAGCCAAAGGTTTTGCCCAAGATGGATCGCAATTGAGCGTATCAGCAACCAAATGATTTAGACTTTCTGAACTCAACGGTTCCAGCGTCAGAGTATTCACCGTTGCCCCAGCTTTGACGGCTGCATCCAGTGTCAGCATCAAGGGATGTGCTGCAAAGACTTCATTATCTCGGTAGGCACCAATTACTAATAAATAGCCGCTTGCTGACTCGGTAACCAGCAGTTGCATTAACCGCAGCGAGGCGGAATCAGCCCACTGCAAGTCATCCAAAAACATCACCAGGGGATGTTCTGGTTTGGTGAACACGCGAATAAAATTTTGAAACAGCAAATCAAACCGATTTTGTGCCGCCGTTCCTGATAATTCTAGTGCGGGCGGTTGTGGCCCAATAATTCTTTCGAGTTCGGGAATTACTTCAATAATGACTTGTCCGTTATCCCCTACTGCTTGCAATATTTGAGTTTGCCAATTTTTCAACTCCTGGTCACTGGCACTCAACAATTGTCCCATTAAATCTCGAAATGCTTGGACAAAAGCTGAGAAAGGAATGTTGCGGTTAAATTGGTCGAATTTGCCTTTGATGAAATAGCCGCGCTGGCGGGCAATTGGTTTGTGAACTTCATTAACAATTGCAGTTTTCCCAATCCCAGAAAAACCCGCGACTAACATTAACTCACAGCCTCCACCCTGTTCTGATGGCTGCTGGGAAAAACCTGATACTCGATCGAATGCTGCCAGCAATTCGGCCACTTCGGTTTCGCGACCGTAGAGTTTTTCGGGTATGAGGAAGCGATCGCCCACATCCCTCTGCGCGATCGTAAAACTCTCTATCTTACCGTTTTCTTCAAGTTGCTTCAAACAAAATTCTAAATCGAATTTCAGCCCCAAGGCACTCTGATAGCGGTCTTCGGCATTCTTTGCCATTAATTTGCTGACAATCTCCGATAGGACGGGCGGGATTGCGGGATTTATTTCATGCAGTGATAGCGGTTGTTTGGCAATATGACAGTGTACCAATTCCATCGCATCGTTGGATTGAAACGGCAATTGTCCCGCCAGCAATCCGTAAAAAGTCACGCCCAAAGAGTAAAAGTCTGTCCGGTAGTCAATCCCCCGATTCATCCTTCCCGTTTGTTCGGGAGACAAATAGCCGAGTGTCCCTTCCAGCACGTTAGGATTCATCAGGGTTTGAGTTTCCCTTGGCAGCAAAGATGCAATACTAAAGTCAATGAGTTTGACTTGTTTTGTTTGCGGATTAATTAAAATATTCGCTGGTTTAATGTCTTTGTGAATTATCCGGTGGCGGTAGAGTATATCTAATGTATTGCTCAGGTCGATCGCTACTTGCAAAAACTCGCTCAGAGTCGGGGCCGTTTCCCCTTGTTCCATCCATTCATTGACAGAAATTCCCCCAAAGTCTTCCATTACCAGCGCATAGCTGTTGTGGTAGGTTTCCAAGCTGTAGGTTTCGATGATTCCGGGCAAGTTGAGGTTTTTGGCGATCGTGTACTGATTGCGAAATTGCACCAGTTCGCTGAAGCTGGGATACTCGTTCCGCAAGACTTTGATGGCTACGGGCTGTTTGTCGCCAGTGCGGAAAGCTCGATAAACTAGGGTGCGAGTTCCTGAGTAAAGGCGATCGAGAATTTGATAACCTGTCAAGGAAAAATTTATACTTACCATACTTTTATTCTTCCCTTCCTCAGCGGGCTATTTCCACATTAGCAGAAGCCAATACAGTTTCCAAGTCCCGTGATTGTTATTTTAAATCAAGATGACATATATCGCTCAATGTTTGTGATGGGGATCACTGAAGTAAGGAGCGTTTTAAACGGAGCAATTATTATTTTTATTAATAATTAAATAGCCTCATCCATATAGGAATAGTGAATAATAAACTAACGCAGCCGAGGCCGATCGCACTTACCGCTAATTCGCGATCGAGATTGAAAGCTTCTGCCAGCAATGTAGTACCAAAAGCAGGAGGCATTGCCATTTGCAGCACTAGCACAAGTCGCGGCGCACCCGCAATCCCCAAAAACGTTAATCCCGTGCCAATTACCAAGGGAACTAACAGCATTTTAATCGCCAGACAAGCCAAAACTTGTTTGAGGTTGTGTAAGGAATTTAACTTGCTTAACTGCATCCCGATCGTAATTAAAGCTAAAGTAATTACAGTCCAAGCGCCTGTTGTTAACAATTCTGCGATTTGTGGCGACAGCGGCAAGCTGCGCGAGACAAATCCTAAACCAAAAGCCCACAGTGCCGGATTCAGAAAAATTGCCCGCACCGGACCTAACCAACTCTGAGGGCGATCGCTTTTACCGCAGTGAGAAGCAATAGCAACTCCCAGTATATTGATTCCCATCGTAGTGCCTAGCAAGTCGTAAAACAACGCCCAGGCAAAGTGTTCCGATCCTAATAAGGACAAGGTGACGGGAATGCCTAAAAAACCCGTATTACCAACCATCGTTGCCAATAAGAAGCTGCCTTGAGTGGGCAAACTCCATGCGCTGGTGTGTTCCGGGCTATTTTGGGCGATCGGATTAAGAGTCTTAAAACGTTCGTCGCCGACACCGAAAATTATCAAAATCCCAGCGAGTCCTCCACCTGCTAGAATTGCCGCCCAAGCTATCAGTGGCGCCATCCAAATAGCGCCCGACAAATTGGCGCTACGGATGAAAGCAACAATGCTCAATGGCGTGCCAAAGAAGAAAAGAAACTTGGCTAAATATGTAGAATAGCTTCTCGGTAGCTGGCGGCCGAGAAAAAATCCCAACGCCACCCATCCGATCAGATTTATATAAAGTTTGAGCAGCGGATTTTCTAAATAAAGCATGATTGGCTAAATCTTTACTAAATATTTACGCAGATCAACTACTTTTGCCAAAACAGCCCACCTTTAGCCCAATACGCTTGGGTTAAAAATATTTATTCCTCGGAGATCCCCCTAAATCCCCCTTAAGAAGGGGGACTTTGAATAAGTTCTTGTCCCCCCCTTTTTAAGGGGGGCTAGGGGGGATCGATCTTAACTGAATTGTATTGACCTTTAGCCTACCGCCGCACTTTTCCCTGGCACCGCAGCGCTAAATATTAATGCTTATTCAGCTTCGCAGATAATTTTCCACACAGGCCTTGACATCCACAGAAGCGCGTGTCATGATGAAGTTGAGGAATAAGTCAACATAGGTTAAAACTATGGCACGGCAAGCAAAACAATCATCTCAAGTCAAACGTTCCAGCAGCCAAGCAGCCTCCAATACTCGCACCAAATTTACCCTCTACAATTTTGCCGGAAACGCGAAAGCTTTCTATCTAGTCGATCGCATTAATTTAGAAAGAAAGCCCGGTGATATCCCTGAAAAATCCGTCGCTCACAGCATCATCATCATCGACCGTTCCGGCTCAATGTATTATGACTTAAAACCGCTGAAAGAAACCCTAATTAAGCTTTTGACCTTAGACGAATACAACAATTACCAGCTAATTGTCAGCCTGATTTCCTATGCTGGCAATGGGGACGTAATTTGTCACTTCCAGCGAATTCATATTCAAGAAGTGCTGAAGCTTGACTCTCCATACATCAAAGAAATTCAAAAAATCCACACGGCTGGCAGTACCTGCATATCGCAGTCGATGCAACTCGCTAAATCTCTGATTAAAGCGGGAGAAATGACAGCAATAAATTTGCACACAGACGGCTATGCAAATGACCCCAGTGCCAATTCGGAAGCTGCAAAACTAGGGGAAATTTGCGAAGAACTCAAAGACATGGATGTGTTTGCCAACACGATATCCTATGCCTCGGCCGACTTCAAACTTCTCTCCAAAATCGCCAACACATTATCGGGAAATTGCATCCGCGCTGGCGAAGTCAAAATGGTTTATGATGCTCTTTACGACAGCACAAAACTGTTAGGCAGTTCGGTTGCGCCTGCGCTGGAAGAACCGTTAATTAAGGAATATGATTATCAAGTTTTTGTTTCCAAAAGCGGCAAGAAAATCAACGGTTCATCGAGCACGCTGAAAATCTGCGGGCTGAAACCAGACGATCGCGGACTTTTTTACAAATATCAGAAAGTCGCCAAAGATGAGTATGACAAAGTAGATGTTCCCGTTGCTCAAACTGATGAGTCGGTGTTGGCTTTTGCGAAAGCTAACCTCGCTGACGGCAATTTAAATACGGCTAAGTATGCGCTGGCGAGCACCTTCGACGCTACTTTGACGGAAAAACACGCTAAAGCTTTGACAAATGCCCAAATAGCGGAGTTTACGGAAGATTTAGAACAGGCTGTTTTTGCGCCTGAGGTGTTGAAAAATCATGAAATTGGCGATCGGGTAAAAGTCAGCGATAAAATTTCCCTGCTGGAGTTAATCAAGATATTGGAGGAAAACAGCAACAGCATCATCATCAACTTGAAACACTTGCAAGAAAATTATCAGCGAAAAGGTGTGAAGCGAATTGAGGGAAAGCGAGACGAAAACGGCAACCTTGTCAAGCCTTGGCTGAAAACTGAATTCTTAGATGGTGGGGAATACGTGCAAATGGGTTCATTTGCCATCAATCAAAATACGGCTACGATCAATATGCTGATTACCCGAAAAGCTAAGCTGGTAAAAGTTGAGGATGGAACTTTAATCGCAGAAGTGGCGGGAATTCTCGTTACAGACCTCAATACTTTCAACAATTATACCATTGTCAGCGATGGCGAAGTTAATATTAAGTCGCTGCGAACCAAAATCAGCAGCAAACCAGTGTTTGATTTGCTCAAAAAATGCGGTGTCCTTGAAAAAGACGGTTCGCCCGTGCAAGAATTTGACTTCCGTTCAGAGTACGATATTAAGTTAGAGACTTTGCCCCTGGTGCCTTTTGACGGGCGTTACGGCAGCCTTGACGGAGTGTTTGAGGAACTCGCAGAAATCAAAATTCTCTTTAGCATTCTCTCAGCTCATTTGAAGGAAGAATCCGAGGCTTACACTGCGGAACAATTGGAAGAATTGAAACAGCATTATCTGTCAAAAAGCCTTTACATCAACTTTCCGACGACGACGGAATACACAGATTTAAAAAGTGCGATCGCCAACGGTTCAGTAGATTCGCGAGTCAGCTACAAAATCGACATCGGCAGCAAAAACATCCTCAACTTCGGCAAATTGCATTCTGCCAACAAATTTCTCGATCGCCTTTATGAAGTTTACCACAAAAACACGGGCGAAAAGCTAGCAAAACCGACATTTGACATCACCTTAGATGAGCCTGTTGTCTTCGCACACAAAACGCAGTCATCCCGAACAAAAATCACCAAAGTTGACGACTTGATGAAACTGATTTTCGATGAGTTTTTGGGGTTGGAGGATAACGGAATTGTTAGCGCTACTTTAGCCAAAGTGGGTGCAGATAGTTTGCTGCGCCTTTTGCAAGCGAAATGGCAGGGAGAAGATGTCAAGCGAGAGGAGTTTGTCGCTGCTTTAGCTAATGCGAATGAGCGACTGGAAGCTTATGCTGAAAAAGTGTACAGGGAAAAAGTTTCACCGCTGGTTTTCTATATCGGTTCTACCGGACTTATCCCGGATGAAATGGAGGCAAAAGCGGCGACTGCTGAGGAAATTAATTCTAAATACGGCAATTTGCAATTTTCTAAAGATGAGCAACAGGGGATGTTTTTTGAAGTGGGAGACTGCATTATTAGCGTGTATGCTAAGAATGAGTATTTCACGGTAGGGAAGTAGCAATTAGGGTGGGCATTTGCCCACTTTGGTTAAATATAGCTGATTGAAATGAACCGTAAATGCGTAGTCGATGGTAACAAATAAGGTAAAAAATATGGATACACCACCACTGCCACAACCCCAACTCGATCGCACACCGATCACTTTTGACCAATACGCAGCCTACACACCCGAAAAGCTAGAACTACGGCATGGTTTCTATAACTATGGAGGGCAAGACTTTACAGGTTTTTATCTTGCAGTATTGGCAAATATGGGGTTACGGGAAGCTGTTCGCCATGTACCGCTTTCACTATGGCTTGAGGCAATTCAAGAGTTAGCTTTGCAAAATCCTAAACTCAATTTTGATACTGAGATTGGGGAAGCTACGATCAACCGCTTAAACCGAGGAGTGGAAGACTTGCAAGCAGTTGCAGAGTATTTGGAAGAACAAGGTTAGTAGCGATCGCGCTTCAGAAGTGTTGTCACCCCTGAACTCGTCCTAACTGACCTTTAACCACCAGATAAATCGAGCCTGGTAGCCAGAAGGCGAGAGTGACGGGAAATTGAGAAAAGTTACCTCTCTGAGCGCCGTCTATAAGATTAAACACGCAACCCGCTATACCGATTCGCTCCCAAAATTCGCAAGGTTATAGGACGAGATTTGGGAAAGAAACAGATACCGACAATCACACCAAGCACTCCCCCAAGCAAAACATAACCTTCAATAAATTTAGAGCGCTGATCGGGAGGTAAGACTGCAAATTTTTCTGGTATCAACATGAAGAAGGAAATCCCTGCCAAGATGGTGAGGATACCGAGGATATTCCAAGTTGTTTTACTCATACTTTCAGTATATCCTCACTTATACCAAAGTGATATTCTATTACTTAAAACGGAATTTCTTCAGCTTCATCTTCCACAGCCTTAGCCGTCATCCGCCCACTGGTAATATACTCAATTTGCACCTCAACTTTGTTAATCGCTTCCGCTAACCGCTTTTGAATGTTTTAGCGATTTCTGGCCTGATTAGGGCATCTTGAGGAGATCATGTTGAACTAGCAATCTGCCTAGCAGCTTCTCGCAGCCGCTCCATATCGCGCATCGGTGGTATACCAAAAAGCCGCTTGTACTCTCGGTTGAAGTGCGAGGAATCGTCATAACCGACACGGTAAGCTGCACTGGTAGCGTCAAGGTTTTGCCCCAGCATCAGACGGCGAGCTTCCTGCAGTCGCAGTTGCTTCTGGAACTGCAAGGGACTCATGGCAGTGACAGACTTGAAGTGATGGTGGAAGCTCGATACACTCATTCCAAGCTCTCGTGCGATGCTTTCAATCCGAAGCGGCTGGTTAAAGTCTTTACGAAGTCGATCGACTGCTCTAGCAATTTGGTGGGTAGAGCCACCCAGAACTGCAATATGACGCAGCCGACCACCTTGCTCTCCCATCAGGAGTCGGTAAATAATTTCCCGCTTAATCAGTGGTGCCAGAACATTAGCTTCAGCAGGGGAATCTAGAAGCCTGACTAGCCTCACCACAGCGTCCAAAAGATTTGCATCCAACGGACTTACGTCGATCGCTTTCACATCAGCACCCCTTTGCGGTGAGGGCTCGCCCGCCTCAACCATGACTGAACCGACAAGTGTGGGGTCGAGATCGAGGCGAAGGCTAAGGTACGGTAGCGCCTTAGACGCTTCCAGAATTTGGCTGGCAATCGGCATTTCGATCGTAGCAAGCAGATAATTCATCGGGTCGTACTGATAGCGATCGCAGCCCAGAAGCACTTCTTTGCTGCCCTGAGCGATCGCACAAAAGGCAGGGATAGAGACACTATGAACGCATTCCGAAGGTGAGGAGGAGCGGTTGAAGTACAATCCTTTCAGCGGCTCAATCATCCCATCATGACGAATCGCCCGTGCAATCCGCTCAGTTAGTTCGTCTCTGTGGGCTTGCGCTCTGTCTGCAAAGCGCTTTGCCTGCTGGTCGTTCATTAACTCCATATCGGGCTTTTCACTCGGTTTGGCAGCGTTCATTTCTAAGTTTGCAGGATTGTACAACAATCTTAGACGATCGTTCTATTGCTTGCCGTTGAGGATTCTTAGAATGAAGCCAAAGCAATGAAAAACCATTTCGGCTTCTTATAAGCATTCTGGATTTTTATACAAAAGTAAACTCAGTTTTGATTGGGCAAGAGATTCCCCTACTGACAACCAAAAGGGCATCAAGGCGAACCTTGCTTCTTAAAAAATTCATCCCTATTGATAGAGCAGGCGATCGCGTGTTCGATCTCTACAATTGGGTTAGCCAAAGGAATTCAAACGATGAAACTGCTCACCGCAACGGTCCTATCGCTTTCTCTGCTCGCTTCGGCCTCGGCCCAAGCAAATCCGGCAGGAACCGCCGAGGGGTCCGGTGTTCCCAGACCTCGCCAATGCAAGATTCGCAGACAATCAGTATCACGCGAAGCGGCTCTGTGCCCTCGCGGAAGGGGCCAGCCGAAAACTTCACAGGTTCGGTGCGCGTCGATCCTCTGTTCGAGGCGATCGCTCCAGCAAACACGTTTGGCGCCAACGTTACGTTTGAGCCTGGTGCTCGATCGGCATGGCACACCCATCCGCTCGGTCAGATATTGATCGTGACAGCAGGTGTCGGGCGGGTGCAGCGCTGGGGTGGCCCGATCGAGGAGATCCGGCCAGGAGATGTCGTCCGGATTCCGCCCGGTCAGAAACACTGGCACGGAGCCTCGCCAAACACTGCGATGACGCATATCGCGATCGTGGAACAGCTCGACGGCAAGAGTACCGACTGGATGGAACAGGTCAGCGACGAGCAGTACAGTGCGCCAGGGCCGTCATTTTAACAACGTAGAATCCAATAATGTCGCCCTTGATTTCACCTTCTAGCCCTTTGGTGTAGTGCGGCTATATATTGATGTTAAGTTGGGCTAATTTGAGGTGAACGACTGATATAGATGTTAGCCAATGCTCTTGAAGGAGCGAATTTAAAGTCACTAACCCCACCCTAAAGGGATGGGGCTTGTAGGGAAACCAAGCCATAGGTAGAACACAAGCGCAAGTAGGACTAGACAACGGCCGAGAAGCCAATTTGAACTAACTGAAGGTGGCACTTTCATTGGACGTTATAGGCGCTCTTCCTAACCTGTAACCGCTCCGTTAGTCAAAGTCGAAGGAAATTAAACAGTTAGGCTTATCGCCAAACAAACACCATGCAATACGTTCCTGTAGTGGACTTTGAGCAACGTCCTTTAATGCCAACAACACCCGCAAGGGCAGAGCGTTGGATTAAATCTGGAAAAGCAACACCATTTTTCCGTAAAGGGATTTTTTGTGTCCGCTTAAACGTTGAACCTTCAAATCGTCATACTCAACCCGTAGCAGTTGGAATCGATCCGGGTTCTAAACGTGAGGGGTACACAGTCAAATCAAAAGCTCACACCTACTTAAATCAGCAGTTTCATGCTGTTGATTGGGTTAAAGATGCTGAACAGACAAGTACAAATGCCAGACGTGCAAGACGTAATCGAAAAACACCTTGTCGCCAACCTCGTCAAAACCGTTCGCGTGGCCCGATTCCTCCGAGCACGCTTGCGCGTTGGCAATTAAAAATCCGAGTAGTCAAAGTTTTTGATACCATCTTTCCCCTTTCAGGTATTGGAATTGAGGATGTAAAAGCATTGACAAAAAAAGGTTGCCACAAGTGGAATACGTCATTTTCGCCTTTAGAAGTTGGCAAAAAATGGTGCTATTCCGAGTTGGAAAAAATTGCACCTGTCACCCTATTTGATGGCTATACCGACACCTACTTAACTCGTCAAAAATTAGGTCTAAAAAAATCTAGTGTCAAGTTATCCAATGTTTTTGATGCCCATTGTGTCGATTCTTGGGTGCTAGCTTACCTGTTGGTAGGTGGCGATATATCACCAGAAAATATGGTGGTGATGGAATGTAAGCCCATCCGCATTTATCGCAGACAATTGCACGTTTTTAACCCTGGGAAAAACGGATATCGCCGTCCTTACGGTGGCTCCATGTCGCAAGGATTGAAGCGTGGGGGGATTGTCAAGCATCCTAAGTATGGAAAGTGTTACGTAGGTGGCGAAGATGCTAAAAAATCTCGAATTAGCCTGCACAGTCTTAATACAGGAAAACGCCTGTGTCAAAACGCAAAGCCCACGGATTGCAAGTTTCTGGCTTACAATTCATGGCGAACTGTAAAGCCGTCCTAAAAGGACGGGGTTTCAACCCTCCGCTGCCCTCCACCCATTTTTCTGATGACTAAATCTGTTAGTGAAGACTACCAAATCAGGACAATACTTAGCATCGCCGACAAAAATGGCTTCATTTTGGACGCAGACAACTTAAATATTAACAAATCCGGAATGGACTTCATAACTACGTTTGCTACTGCCAAAGAGGATAATACCAAATGGGTATTGCGATTTCCCAGAAGACTTGATGTTGTTGAGCGTATGTATTATGAAAGAGAAGTTCTTGAACTGGTTAAAAGCCAAGTCGATGTGAGCGTTCCCGTCTGGAAAATTGTTTCGGATGAACTGGTTGCCTATCCGCTATTAAAGGGAATTCCTGCCGGAACCATAGATCCAGATATCGGCGATTATGTATGGTACATCGATCCGAAGTCCCCGCCTGCTGTATACATTTCTTCGGTAGCAAAAACACTGGCGCAACTTCACAGAACACACATTGAGGTAGTGAAACAATTCAGTATCCGAGTTCAAACAGTCGATCGAGTGCGGCAATCTATGGCAGAGAATATGGAGAAGACCAGAGAACTGCTTGGTGTTTCTGATACACGCTGGGCACGTTGGCAGGACTGGATTGCCAATGATGCCTTGTGGCCTCAGCATTCGGCTTTGATTCACGGAGACTTTCACCCCGGTCATACGCTTGTGGACAAAGACGGAAATTTGATGGGACTAATCGATTGGACAGAAGCCGCAGTAAGCGATCCGGCCAAGGATTTCGTCTGTTTCTATGCCATCTTCGGCGAGCAAGTTCTCCAGGATGTGCTCGAGCATTACCAAACTGCTGGTGGGATCGTATGGTCTTATATGAAGGAACACATCATAGAACTCTGGAATGCTCATCCTGTGGAATACGCCTTATTCGCCTTGCTAACTGGAAAGGAAGAACATATAGCCGGGGCTCGATCCTCTTTAGCTTGGAGTGGATGATATTGGTTCAATACGGGTGGCCGCCGAGATACCTGCAAATAGGGACACTTTGTAAATAAATATTGCAGAGAAGCGCTTTCAGTGGGTGCAGACCGTTAGAAGAGTCGGCGCGAAAAACAAACACTTGTCCAGGGGTTGTTGGAGAATTTTGCAAGGAGAAGCATGGACGATAATCAAGAACGGAAAGATTTCAGTTCAACCGAGAGCGATTCGCAGCTCAGCGCGGACGAAGAAACACTGCTCGACCAACTCGGTATTACCGGCGCTGCTCGCCGCAAATTCTTGGGGCAAAGCATGGCAGCCCTACTCGGCACCTTCGCCTTCCACCTGCTGGCTAAAGAGGAGGCCTTTTCCACGCTCGCCGCTGCGCCCGACGCGGTGTTCGCCCAAACCGCTGGGGTTGAAAACGCCGTTAAGGTGCTTTTGAAAATCAACGGCTCGGCCCAACGCCTGGAAGTGGATTCGCGCACGGCGCTGCTCGACGCCCTGCGCGAAAGACTTGGATTGACCGGCACTAAAAAAGGATGCGATCAAGGACAGTGCGGCGCTTGTACGGTCATCGTTGACGGGCGCCGCGTGCTTTCTTGTCTGACACTTGCCGCTAGCTGCGAGGGGAAAGAGGTGACGACCATCGAAGGGATCGCTGACGGCGACAATCTTCATCCGATGCAGGCGGCGTTCATCAAACACGACGGCTTTCAGTGCGGCTACTGCACGCCGGGGCAGATATGTTCGGCGGTGGCGCTGCTGCAGGAAGCCAAAAACGGCGACGCGAGTCACGTCACTAACAATTTGCGGACGAGCACGCAGAATTTAAGTCTCTCTGATGAAGAAATCAGAGAACGCATGAGCGGCAATATTTGCCGTTGCGGCGCGTATCCGGGAATCGTGGCGGCAATCAGAGAAGTTCAGTCCGGGCGCGAAACAGCCCAGGCTTGGCATTTTGCCAGCGATGAAGAAATTGCCGTTGCATTAAACGAGGGGGGCAAAGCCGATGAAATCGTTTAAATATTCCAGCGCCACCGATGCGGCAAGCGCCGTTGGCACCGTTTCCGCTAATCAAACGGCAAAGTTTCTCGCAGGCGGGACAAATCTGATTGATTTGATGAAAGAATACGTCGAGCGTCCCAGCGAACTTGTTGACATCTCAGGTTTGAATCTGGCGGAAATTCGATCGACCTCGAACGGAATTTCGATCGGCGCCTTAGCCAAAAATACCGACACGGCCAACCATCCGCTGGTCCGGCAAAATTACCCGCTGCTGTCAATGGCGATTTTAGCCGGTGCCTCCGCGCAGCTTCGCAATATGGCGACCAACGGGGGAAATTTAATGCAGCGCACCCGTTGCCAGTATTTTTACGACATCGCTATGCCCTGCAACAAACGCGAACCGGGCAGCGGATGCGGAGCGCTTCAGGGACTCAATCGCATTCATGCCATTTTTGGCTACAGCGACAAATGCGTGGCGACTTACCCGGGCGATATGGCGAATGCGCTTTATGCGCTGGACGCGGTAGTGAGGATTCGCGGCACGAACGGGCAAGAACGCACTATCCCGCTGCAGGATTTTCATCGCTTGCCGGGCAACACGCCTGAAAAAGATAACAATCTTCAGCATGGGGAATTGATCGTGGCGATCGAAATGCCGAAGAATAATTTCGCCAATAAGTCTTATTACCTAAAAGTTCGCGATCGGGCTTCCTATGCTTTCGCACTGCTTGCCGTGGCTGCTGCTTTAGAAACAAGCGGCAACACCATCAAACAGGCACGCATTGTTTTGGGCAGCGTCGCGCATAAACCTTGGCGTTCGCCCGAAGCGGAAAGAGTTCTGATCGGAAAACCTGCGACGGAAACAACTTTTCAGGCTGCTGCCGAAGCGGCTCTGAAAGATGCGAAACCGCTTGAACATAACGGTTATAAAGTCGAACTCGGAAAACGCGCTATTGTTCTGGCTTTGCAGCAAGCGTTGACGAGCGGTGCGGTCTAATTATATCAATTCCGGTTGTATTGGAATGATTAAACCGCAGAGAACGCAGAGAACGCAGAGGAAGAGAAGAGAGAGATGAATACAGGACGATGAAGGGCGGATTTGATATTAGGGAGGAGAAAATAAATGGCAAGATACATCGGAAAAGAAATGAGCCGCGTGGACGGCGCAGCCAAAGTTACGGGCAAGGCTAAATACGCGGCGGAATTCCAGGTTCCCAATCTCGCTTACGGTTTTATCGTGCTGGGAACTGTAGCAAAGGGCACGATTAAATCGATCGACACGCGCGAGGCTGAAGGCGCAGCAGGCGTAGTTCGCGTCTTCACGCACCTGAACGCACCGAAGCTTGGTCCGAAGTCTTCCACAGAGCAGTCCCCGCCCAACGCCACCGAGGAGGAAGACAAGTCGTTTCGGGCGCTCCAGTCCGACAAAATCTTCTTCAATATGCAGCCGGTGGCACTCGTCGTTGCCGAGACATACGAGCAGGCACGTTATGCGGCACGTCTGGTTAAAGTCTCCTACAACTCACAGCAGCACATGACCGACACTGAGGCGGTGCGCTCGATCGCGCGCGTCCCCACTAAAGAGCCGCCTCCGAAGCGGCGCGGTAATCCCGAAGAGGCGATGCGCGCAGCGGCCGTGAAGGTAGAGGCCGAGTACCGCATCCCGATCGAGCATCACAACCCCATGGAGCCGCACGCGGCGATCGCGGTCTGGGAAGGCGACAAGCTAACGGTCTTCGACAAGACGCAGGCGGTCTATAGCGTGCGCACACATTTGGCTTCGAGTTTCGGCCTGCCCGAGGAAAACGTGAGTGTGGTCTCGCCCTTCGTCGGCGGGGCGTTTGGAGCGTCGCTGCGCCCGAACTATTATCCGGCGCTGACA
Source organism: Microcoleus sp. Pol7_A1 (assembly GCF_036701085.1). NCBI lineage: Bacteria > Bacillati > Cyanobacteriota > Cyanophyceae > Oscillatoriales > Microcoleaceae > Microcoleus > Microcoleus sp. Pol7_A1. The sequence goes on along the minus strand of NZ_JAUBQD010000045.1, from coordinate 8,565 downwards.
GCGATGGCAGCCCGCGAACTCAGGCGCCCAGTCAAGGTTGTCTATACGCGCACGCAAATGTTCACTGGCCACGGTTATCGTCCGCACACGATTCAGACGATCGCCCTCGGCGCGGAGCGATCGGGAAAGCTCTCGGCGATGATTCATGAAGCCGTGCACAACACCTCCACCATCGAGGAGTTCTCAGACAACACCACGGGTTTCACGCGCCAAGTCTATGCGTGCCCGAATCTCTACGCGCCGCTCAAGATTACCAACACGGATCTCGCCACCCCGACCTGGATGCGCGCACCGGGGGCTGTTAGCGGGATGTTCGCGCTGGAATGTGCGATGGACGAGCTGGCCTACGCGCTGCGGATCGACCCGCTCGAACTTCGGCTGATCAACTATGCCGAAGTAGACCCCGAGAGCGGCAAGCCATTTTCGAGTAAGGCGTTGCGGGAGTGCTACCGGCTGGGCGCGGAAAAATTCGGTTGGAAGAATCGCAAGTCCGAGCCCCGATCGATGCGTGACGGACGCCTACTCGTGGGTTGGGGAATGGCGACCGGCGTCTGGGGCGCTTTCCAGATGCCTGCTGCCGCCCTCGTCACGCTGCAGGTGGACGGCACGGCCAAAGTCGCAAGTGCGACCAGCGACATCGGACCTGGCACCTACACGGTGATGACAATGATCGCTGCCGAGTATCTGGGGCTGAAGTTGGAGCAGGTGAAATTTGAACTCGGCGACACGAAGTTCCCTCGGGCACCGTCGCAGGGGGGCTCTTGGACGACGGCGAGCGTCGGCTCGGCGGTGCGCGGGGCGGCTCTGGCGATCGGCACGAAGTTGCTCGCCCTCGCGAACCAGGAAGCGAATTCTCCGCTCAAGGGGGCAGCCTCTTCCGATGTCGAGATGCTCGACGGGCAACTGCGACTAATAAGCGACCCTGAGCGTTCCGTCAACATCTCCGCAGTGATGAAGCGTAATAATCTCACCGCAATCACGGAAACATTCGAGTCGCGTCCCTCAGAGGATCGCCAGAAGTATGCGACGTTGGCGCACGGCGCGCAGTTCATTGAAGTGAAGGTCGATCCGGATGTGGGGACTGTCCAGGTTACGCGCGCTATTGAAGTGACTGCCTGTGGCAAGATCATCAATCCGAAGGCCTCGCACAGTCAGGAAATCGGCGGCGTTGTCTGGGGCATTGGTATGGCGCTGCAAGAGGCGACTGAAATCGACCATCGTTACGGGCGGATCATGAATCCGAATTTGCAGCACTATCACGTGCCGGTTAATGCCGATGTCTTGGAGATCGACACGATATTCGTTGAGGAGGAGGATAAAGTCGTCAATCCGCTCGGTGTCAAGGGCATGGGCGAACTCGGCATGGTCGGCATCCCGGCGGCGATCGCCAACGCTGTTTTTCATGCCACGGGCAAACGCATCAGGGACCTGCCGATTACGCCGGACAAGCTGCTTTGAGTCAGGTCATTTGTTGATTGAAGTGGCAGGGGTAGTCGAGGCGATCGCAAACGCGAACCTCAGGGGGAACGGTGCGCGCTGGCAACGGTGGGCAGTGTGGAAGAATCTTCGTACCGTCGCCTTGGTGCAAGGCATGGGAATGGGTGCAAGACTGGTTCCGAAAAAAGTTAATTATAGGTATTGAACTATTATGTAGTGCACTACATAATAGTTGTTGACTGGATTTTTAAATGGATAACAACTCGAACATCAACCAACGGCGACAGGTGGGGAGGCAGCTTTCGTTTGCCCTCTATAGTGCGTCGAACCGCGTCATTCGGCTTCATCGGCCCTTTCTTGAGCCTTTGGGCCTGACCTATCCTCAGTTTCTGGTCATGCTGGCTCTCTACGAGGGCACCCCGCGCACTGTTGGGGAAGTAGGGCAAGAACTCGGTATGGATAACGGAACCTTGACGCCCCTCTTAAAGCGCCTGGAGAGCGCGGGATTGGTGACGCGCACCCGTGACCAGCAGGACGAACGCCGCGTTCTTATCGATCTGACAGAAGCGGGCGAGGCACTCCGCGAGGCAGCGTGCTCTATCCCTGAAAAGATCGAGACGGCCTGCCGTCTTTCCGATGAAGACCTTGCCGAGCTTCGCGACACCTTGAACGGGCTGGCAATACCCCGTTCAGCTAAGGCTCTCGACCACGAACCACCTTCCACCTGACACCATCTTTTGAGGTTTCACGATGTCAAACGCAACACACCTTTCAAACGGTCTCATTGAATTAGAAAATGAACCATTACAAACGCTCTCTTTTGAAGAGACAGTTCGAGCGCGCCGCTCATTCGGTTCATTTTTACCAACACCCGTCCCTAACGCTCAAATTTTGCAAGTCTTGGAAGATGCACAATATTCTCCATCGAATTGCAACACGCAGCCGTGGAACACACACATCGTTTCGGGCGAAAAGATCAAAGAATTGGGCCGCATTCTAACCGAGCAAAACGAAGCGGAGAATTTCACGCCGGATTTTAGCTTCGATATGGAGTGCTTTTATGGCGCCTATAGTGAACGCCGAATTGAACACGGCAAAACCTTTTATGAGGCGATGGGTGTGGCGCGGGGCGACAAGATCGCGCGTCATAAAGCCGCTGCAAAAAATTACACCTTCTACGGTGCACCTCATGTCGCTCTGCTCTTCATGCCTTCCTTTGGAGATAATGTGCGCGTTGGCGGTGACATTGGAATGTATGGCCAGACGTTTTTGTTGTCTCTGACGGCGCGCGGTTTAGGAGGTATTCCGCAGACCGCCATTGGCTTTTTTGCACAGACCATCCGCGAATATTTGGGTATCTCCGATGAACTCAAGCTGATGTTTGCCATTGCGTTTGGCTATCCAGACTTCACAGCACCAGTCAACAGTGTTCGGATGGGGCGCGTTCCCGTCTCAGAGAGCGTGACCTTTCACCATTAAAAAAAGTTCGGATGGGGATGATTGGTCATTTAACAGATGTAACCCACAGACCAGAAGTAAAAGCCGCGCTGGCGCAGGCTGACGCCGGGCAGATTGCTGGCTACCGCGCGCCCGGCGGACGAGGCCGCGCGCCCCTACTTCGAGAATCACTCGGGGTAAGACCGGCCCAAATGATGTACAGCAGTGGAATGAGACTCTTACCCAGTACAAGGAAATCGTTTTATGAAGATAGGCATTCTTGGCACGGGCCATATCGGCACGACGCTGGTGACAAAACTGAGCGCGGCCGGACACGACGTGAAGGTCGCCAATTCGCGCGGCCCTGAGACAATCGACGTTGACATCCTCAAGAACGGTGCTCGTGCGGTCACCTCCGCGGAGGCGGTCACACGGGTTGATGTGGTGATCATGTCCACGCCGCTTGGCGCCATCCCCCGGATCGCACCACTGTTCGCAGACGTGCCCGCTGAAACGGTGGTCATCGACACGTCCAACTATTATCCCAAGCGTGACGGCGAAATTGCGGCGATCGAAGGCGGGCAGGCCGAGAGCGAGTGGGTCGCCGAGCAGATCGGTCGCCCAATTGCCAAGGCATGGAACGCGATCACGTCCGCATCCTTCGCCGACAAGGGCGCGCCTGCAGGGGCAGCGGGTCGCATCGCAATCCCCGTCGCCGCCGATGGCGACCGGGAGCGCGACGTGGCGATGACGCTGGTCGACGAAACCGGTCTCGACGCGGTTTATTCAGGCACGCTTGCCGAGTCCTGGCGCCAGCAGCCCGGCTCGCCCTGTTACTGCACAGACCTCAGCCGCGAGGAGATGCCTGCCGCGCTCGCCTCGGCGGAACGTGAGCGCTTGCCCAGGCGCCGCGAGCTTGCGATCGAGGCGATCATGGAGCGGGTGGGTGATAGCACTACCAACCCTGATTCTGACTATGCCGTGCGCCTGACCCGCGCGCTGTTCATGTGAAGGCGGTCATTGGCTGGAGAACAACTTCCCCGCCCGTCACGCCGATCGTCCCGACCGACCACAACAGTGAGACATGACATGGTTCGTCACACGATCGTCGAGTCGCGCCACGCCTCTTCCCGTTCGACATCCACACAAACAACCGGAGAGCAATCATGGCGACCGACACCAGCCCACTCATCTTCCTCATGGGCGTCACCGGCCAGACCGGCCGCTACATCCTGGAGGATTTCGACAAAAATCCGGGCAACGCACGCATCCGTATCGGGGTGCGCAAGCAGGAGGATCTGGAGCGGTTTCGCAATGAAGGTCGCGACGCGGTGCTGTTCGACCTCGACGATCCGCGCACATTCGGGCCTGCGCTCTGCGGTGTCGATCGGCTCAATATCCTGACCGGCTACACGATCGCCATGACGCACCAGACCAAGACGCTGGTCGACGCCGCCAAGAAGGCGGGGGTGAAGCACATCGTCAATCAGGGCGTCTTTGCCAACGACGACTGCACCGACTCGAAATTCTCCTGGTTCGCGCTGGTCGAGTGCTACATCGAGGCCAGTGGCATACCCTGGACGCATCTGCACCCCAATATGTTCATGGATGGAATGTTGAACGTGTCGCCGCCGACGGGCGGTTCGTTCCCGGTGTTCTGGGGAGAGCAGCGGGTCGGCTACATCGCCGTTACAGATATTGCGGCGGTCACGGCCAAGGTCTTGCGCGACGGACCCGAGAACCACGCCTCGAAGAACTATTATCTGAGCACCGAGACGATGACGGGACCCGAACTCGCCATCATGTTGAGCGAGGTCATGGGCCGCACGATCACCTGCGACGTGCGCCATCCAGCGGACATGGAAGCCTTGTTCAAGGCGGGCGGGTTGAAGGTCGAGGACTGGTACGCCAAGAGCTCGATAGAATTCTGCACACAACTGGCCGACGGGCGGCTGGGCTATTTCGGCACGGTGCGCGACGACATCCCATATTTGCTGAGTCGGCCCGGAACCAGTTTCCGTGCTTGGGCGACAGCACACCGGGCCGAACTGCTCGATCTGGTTGATCGGCGCGCCGACGAAACTCGCACGGAATAACCCTCTTACCCAATACAAGGAAATCGTTTTATGAAGATAGGCATTCTTGGCACTGGCCATATCGGGAAGACTTTGGCACGCAAACTCAGTGCGGCCGGACATGACGTGAAGGTGGCCAACTCTCGCGGCCCTGAGACGATCGAGGCCGATGTGCTGGCTTTCGGCGCACGCGCGGTCTCGACCGCCCAAGCGGTGGAGGACGTTGACGCGGTGATCCTCTCGATCCCTCTCAACCGCATTCCCACAATCGCGCCGCTAATCGCCAACCTACCAGCCGAGACAGTCGTCATCGACACGTCCAATTACTATCCCCACCGCGACGACAAGATCGATGCTATCGAGGCCGGGCAGGTTGAGAGCCTTTGGGTGGCCGAACAGCTAGGCCGGCCGATCGCCAAGGCGTGGAACGCGATCGGGTCTGGCTCCTTCGCCACCAAGGGCAAGCCTGCTGGAAGCCCTGACCGTATTGCCCTCCCTGTGGCTGCTGACCGCGAGAACGATCGCTCCGTGGCGATGGCCCTCGTCGAAGACACCGGGCTTGATGCTTTCGACGCGGGCACGATCGCCGATTCGTGGCGTCAGCAACCCGGCACGCCCTGCTATTGCACCGATCTCACGCGCGAACAGATGGCTGCAGCGCTGGCATCTGCCGACGCATCGCGATCGCCAAAGCGCCGGGACTTAGCAGTTGCAGTGATGCAAGAGCGGCTTGGTGACGCCACGACAAATCCGGATGCCGATTTCGGGGTTCGTCTGAGCCGTGCGATTTATATGTAACGTGAGTTCGGGATCAGAAAGGGACAAGCAAGTAAGCTAAAAGTCATCAAACCAAAGCTTTACAAGCTCGTCCCACGATTAGTTTAGAAGAAGAATTTTGCAGGATTGTACAATAACTTGCAAGTATCGTTATATCGTCCTTTATGCTGAAGTCTTTATAATCAAACTTAAACAGTGAGATACAAAAAATTTTAGGCTGAGCAATGAAAGAACTACACGATATTAAGGCTGCTTTAGAGCAAGTAAAAGACACCACGAAAAAGCTAGCCTTGGCAACTTTAGTTAAAGTGGAAGGTTCAACTTATCGCCGTCCTGGTGCGCGAATGTTGATGAGTGCAGATGGCTTGATAGTAGGTGCAATTAGCGGTGGCTGTTTGGAAAGTGATGTATTTGAGAAAGCACAGCAGGTAATGAACACTGGTAGTCCCTGTGTGGTTAAGTATGACTCCACCTCCGAGGAAGATTTAATTTGGGGATTGGGGCTTGGCTGTCAAGGCATTGCTTATGTTTTGATTGAATCGTTGCCAGTAAACGAGCCGAACCAAATTAGTTTTGTCCACAAATGCCTTGATACTCGGTTTGAGTGTGCTATTGCAACTGTATTTAATATAGAGGGTGAAAGCAAATCTCAAATAGGCGATCGCTTGCTACTAAATTCAGATATCATCAACCACATCAGCGATGAGGAATTAGCAGCAGCGGTTTTAAGGGACACACAAGCAGCACTTCAACACAAAACCTCGGTAGGGAAACAATATCAGTTAACAGGCGGGAAAGTTGAAGTTTTTATTCAAGTCATTCAGCCGCCGCTGTCGCTGGTAATTTTGGGTGCTGGGTATGACGTTCTTCCCGTTGTTCGCTTTGGCAAAGAGTTAGGATGGCATATTACTGTAGTCGATCACCGCCAACGGGAAGCAAGCCGAAAGCGTTTTCAAGAAGCCGATCGAGTTGAATTTTGTTCTCCTCATGATTTATTAAAAAAAATCGAGATAGATGAGCGTACTGTTGCTGTAGTTATGACTCATAATTATTTAGACGACCTGGAATTGCTGAGAGTGTTATTGCCTTCAGGCTTAAAATACTTAGGTGTACTTGGCCCTAAGAAAAGAACAGCCAGATTATTGCAAGAACTAGAACAAGAAGGAGTTATCCCCACTCCACAACAGCAACAAAATTTATATAGTCCGGTGGGACTCGACATTGGTGCAGATAATTCCGAAGAGATTGCTTTGGCGATTATCGCCGAAATTCAAGCAGTAACAGCAAAGCATCAAGGCGGTTTTTTAAGAAATCGCACTGTACCAATTCATGCTTCAATCAATAGTCAACAATCAAAAAATTAATGACTAATATAGCGGTTCTCAAGCGTGGTGAGGTATGCCCAATGCCCAATGCCCAATGCCCAATGCCCAATGCCCAATGCCCAATGCCAGATAGTACCTCATGTTACTGAGAAAGGCTATACGAGTATGTTCTTAATAATCAAAAATTCAAAATTTGGGTATGGTATTTAAAATCGGTCTGATTATTCTCGCTGCTGGGTCTGCAACCCGCATGGGAAGACCAAAACAATTGCTTTCTTATCAAGGACGCAGCCTGATACTCCATGCGGTTGAAGTTGCCTTAGCTTCTCTTTGTCAACCTATCATAGTAGTCCTGGGAGCTTATGTAGAACAAATTAAACCGGAACTAATGCTAAAGGCAGTGCAAGTTGTCGAGAACTCCCAATGGCAAGAGGGAATGTCTTCTTCTATTCGCGCTGGTATTAGTATGCTACTGAAAACTAACTCTAAACTTGATGCAGTTATCATCTCACTTGCAGATCAGCCGCTAGTTTCTCCCCAGATTTTCAATCAATTGATTCAGTCTTATCAAGAAACGCAAAAAGTAATTATTGCCTCAAAGTATAACGAAACTACAGGTGTACCTGCCCTGTTTAGCAATGCCTTATTTCCAGAACTGATGCAGCTTGAAGGAGATAAAGGTGCAAAAGCGTTAATCCAAAAATATATAGATACAGGAGTGATTCTGCTAATACCAGAAGCTGCGATTGATATTGATACCCCGGACGATTACAAGCAGTTGCTATTAAAGAATTTTAAAGAGTGAATAGATTATGAAAACTAACGATCGCCAAATTTACCAACAAGTAATTTTGACACACGCCAGAAAACCGCAAAACAAAGGAAAAACTAACCCAGTACACCGTCAACACCGAGGAGAAAATCCCTATTGCGGTGATGTGGTTGATTTAACGCTGCTACTAGATGAAGCAGAAAGTAAAGTTGCAGATATTAAATTTGAAGGTGCAGGTTGTGCTTTGTGCCTTGCTTCTGCTGACTTAATGGCGATCGCTATCAAAGGTAAAACTATTTCACAGGTGCTTTTAATGGTAGAACAGTTTCGCGAGATGGCAGCGGGAAATACTCAGTTTGAGCCTCCGTTGGAGAAACTCAATATCATGCAAGGTGTTTCCCGATATCCGATGCGGGTTAAGTGTGCAACTTTGGCTTGGCATACCCTCAAAGCGGCGCTGAGTTCGGTTGAAACTAGGAATGAACAGGTATAGCCTTTCTCAGTAACATGAGCTGCTCTCGCGGGCATAGGGCATAGGGCATAGGGCATAGGGCATCAATTGCGAGCGGTGTGTACCTCATTTTATGGAGAACCGCTATATAGTCAGCATCCAGCAGAGGCACATCCAATGGACTCACGTCAGTTCGATCGTACCAAGCAGATAACTGGAGTTTAGACTAAAAGCGATATGAGAGAACGCAAACCAAATGGAATTAGAGATTAAAAATATTATCTTTTCAGC
>NZ_JAUBQD010000143.1:0-2569 GCF_036701085.1 Microcoleus sp. Pol7_A1 | reverse complement strand
ACAAATCTGTTCGCTATCTTCTTACACTTTCATTCTGGAAGCTTTATTCTATGCAGCTTCATCTTAAATTGGTATTAATTCTCTGCTACCACAATGCTCACTCTTAGTCAGGAGTGCTGATTTCATATCTATCTACTCGCCCAAACCCTTTTCGGGTTTTGCCGATATGTCCAGGCTGTCCTCCTGGTTTACGATCCAGGTTGGGACTCTGACTCTTTTGAGTTATCAACTTGGGCTGTCTCTGATTTCTGTATGAGATCGCTCGATGGTGGTTTCGATGATGTTTTACTATTGCTGGGCTGTCTCTCTTTGAGCTTTTCGACCTCTTCTTGTAGTTTTTCAATCAGCTTCTGTTGGGTCAGCACAATTTTGATCAGTTCCTCACGGCTCAACTGGTCAACTATTTCCCTTTTCAGTGCTAATAACTCTGATTTTTCGCTCATCTGACTACACTACCATATTTCTCCGCTCTGAATGAACTATTTTTCACCTGAATCCTTACGCCAAATGTACTCCGTCTACGGTGTTTTTTTCTCGGTTAGGAGCGGCGAGATACATATTTTTGTACCTCTTTTTATGAATTTCAATGCCTTGAAATATCGCGGAACTGTAGGCGATAGCCATTAACAGAATTATCTTAATCAGTCGGTTTCCCCTTAAACCACTCCCTTCTAAATTATCACCTCTACTTGCAATATCGGAACATTTATTCAATTCCCCTTCGCTCTTTATAAGCGGAGATAGCGAATGGCAATGAACCCAAATCTGTGAGAATAAACCAGGCGTCTTTTACTTTTAATCCTCGATAGTTGCGTTTCCATTTACAGGCGATATCAAATCCTGCTACGGGTTCAGTTTTTCGCTCCCCTCACTCCTTGAAAGTACAACGAAGTTCCGGGTACTACTCCTAATTGGTCTAAGCGTTGCCAGATTAAGTTTTCTGTTTCAATACAATGATTCTTTTTCAGCCTTAAACAAAAAGATACACCCATTGCTCCCGGCCCGTTTCCTAAGTCTACTGAACAAAATTCACGGTCGCCCAAAACGATAAGTTTATATTCCTTAAACAAGGGTAAAACTTGTTCGAGAGCGAGGGTAAGTTCAAGTAAGTTACTGCTTCCTAATTTGGGTAACAAACACTCTTTTTAAGGGGATGGCTCTTTTCTGCCAGATTAGGGCGATCGTAAACAGATTGATACAGCCCCATTGAGTCCGATCGATCGCCACTGATAGGGTTGGTCCCACAGAGCAATAAGTTGTTAACCAGTAAGCGAGCAAAGGGAACCAAAGAGCGTGCGAGCGTTAATTGAGGTAAGTCCAAAAATCTTTGCAATTTGCGACGGCGACTTTCGGTAGTAATTGGGTAGGGAAATACTCGTGCCAGCCTCTCTAATCTCACTTGTTTCTCTGATTGTATCAAGGAGAGCAAGATTGTGGGTAAAATAAACTGAGCTGATGTCAGTTGTTTTTGTAAGTGGGTCTAATATAGCGATCGTAAATCATTCATAAATCGATCGAGAGTTCGAGCGAGCAGTAGTTTCATGAGAATGTTGGCTCAAAATCACCAAATTTGTGTAGCTTGGGAAAGTCAAAACTTTGCTCCTGTATGGTAAAATTAAAGAACCATTTAACTAAGGAAAAAGAACTCAGACGCTTCCCAAATTTTCTCAACCAAGTCTTGGCATTTAGCCAAATATCTTCTACGGGATTCTGCTCCGGAGCATTGGGAGCAAACAATATACAAGTTAAAGGCCATTCATCCTTCTCCTTACCGAGATTAATTTCTTCTAGATAAGCTTTCATCTCTTTATATCTGTGATAGCTAGCTCCATCCCAAATAATCAAATGTCGCGCTGCCGGATTTAAAGATTGTAAATCCTTGAGGAAAGCGACCGTATTTTCGGAATTTGCACTCGCATATTCTCGCAGAACCAACTGTTTTCTTAAAAGATTTATTGCGCCAGAATAAGTTTGTTTTTCTCTTTCATTCACTAGCGGTATTTCTATCCTCTCATTGCGCTTTCCCCAAAGATAACCACAGGCATCTCCCCTCTTGAGATGGCACTCATCAATTAAATATACCACCAGCGTTCCCGACTCTATGGCTTCCCGGTGCTCTTCCAGATTTTTACAAATTTCTTCATGCTTTTTTTTGACCAGTTCTTCATCCCGTTTGGGGTTCTTTTTTTGAGACTTTTTCCAGCTAATTCCGGCTGACTTAAAGAGTTGATAGTAGCTGGTTTTAGATTGAAACTCAATCTGATACCCCTCGGCTATATACTTTTCTATGGCGGATAAATCCCAGTGGTTTTGATTGGTTAACCATTGGATAATTTCCTCTCGTTCTTCTGGCTTAAGTTGTCCCTGCGAACCTTGATGTTTTAAGCGCAATCCTTCAATTTCCTGCAACGCATAATTGATTTTCCACTTGCTGATAAAGGGAGATGATACTCCTAAAATAGTTTGAATGGTTTCTCGGCAGATACCTTCCATTATAGCAATCCTAAATCATTATCATGATTGTGATACAATTATATGCAATACTTGATTGTGACCATAAAAAAATGAA